>JBCCPW010000065.1:0-11336 GCA_039024735.1 Bacteroidota bacterium | reverse complement strand
CGGAGGTCCTTGTGCGGAGCGTCCTGGATGCGCTGGTCGGCCGTGTAGGCGTGGATGGTGGTCATGAAGCCCTGCTCGATCCCGAAGGTGTCGTTCAGGACCTTCGCCATCGGCGCGAGGCAGTTCGTGGTGCAGCTCGCGTTGGAGACGATCTCCTCGTCTCCGGTCAGAACGTCGTCGTTGACTCCGAGCACGACGGTCGCGTCCACAGCGCCCGAGGCGGGGGCCGAGATGACGACCTTCTTCGCGCCACCCTGAAGGTGGAGCGCGGCCTTCTCGCGCGTCCGGAATACACCCGTGGACTCGATGACCACCTCGGCGCCGAGGTCGCCCCACGGCAGCTTGGACGGATCACGCTCGGAGAAGACCTTGAAGCGGTCGCCGTCGATCACCAACTCGTCCCCGTCGGCCTCAACGGACCCCGGGTAGATCCCGTGGATGGAGTCGTACTTGAAGAGGTGGGCGAGGGTGGCCGCGTCCGTGAGGTCGTTGACGGCCACGACGTCGAAGTCCGTGTCGCCGCGCTCCAGGATGGAGCGGAAGACGAGGCGGCCGATGCGGCCGAAGCCGTTGATGCCAATCTTGATCGCCATGGGAGGGAGGGCTGGAGGAAAAAGGAGAGGGGGAAGAGTCACACGTTACCGGGGGAGGCGTTCCTGCGATGGTGAAAAGGACCGGAAGCGCCCGCCGTCGCACCCGGAGCCGAGGCCGTCCGCCTCGGTACCGAGGCGGGTCGGCCCCGTGCGCCCGCCCGGCCAAACTGGAGTTTCACGCGGGCCCCGTCTGCAGGGGGGGTAGCTTCTGCGGCTCTGCTACGATTTTCGCCCGATGGCCCAGATCAACGCTCCCCGCCCCCTGACCTCGCCCGAGAAGCGGGCTGAGGAACGCCAGGATTCATTCCAGACCTCCGTCGCACGCGGACGCTCCTTCGTCGAAGACAACCGTGCCCTCGTGATTGGCGTGGTCGCGGGCGTCCTCGCCATCGTGCTGGGCGGACTCGCCTGGGGGTACCTGTCCTCTCAGCGGAACGCCGAAGCCGAGGAGCAACTCGGTTCCATCCTGTCCTTCTACGAGACCGGCGACCTGGAGACGGCGTTGAATGGCACGGACGAGTCGCCCGGTCTGCTGGAGATCGCCGACCAGTACGGCGGCAAGACGGCCGCACCGTTCTTTGCAGCCGACGCTCTCTTCCAACTTGGCCGCTACGACGAGGCGGAGACGTTCTTCCGCAAGGTGGACCTCGGTGGCCTCTTCGGCGCGAGCGCGACGGCGGGACTCGCGGCGGTGAACGAGATGCAAGGCGACTACGCCGAGGCGGGCGAACTCTACGAGCGGGCCGCGAGCGACTTCGCGGGCGAGGCCACGGCGCCGGGCTACCTACTGGATGCGGGGCGCGCCTTCGAAGCGGCGGGCCAGATGGACGCGGCCGAGCGTGCCTACCAGCGCGTCCTCGATGAGTTCGAGGACTCCCCCGAGGCGACCACCGCCGCGGTGGAACTGGCGTCGGTTCAGGCCGCCCAGAACGCGTTCGGCGACGCCACAGGCGACGTGGAGCCCGCGCCTGCCCAGGACTCGACGGCCTCAGCCGCCCCGGCGGTCGCTCCCGAGATGGACGACGCCGCGCTCCAGCAGGCCCTCCAGGACGCACTCGCCGGTCAGTAGCCGAGGGCTCCCGCGTCGGTACCGACGCGGGTACATCCAGAGACTGCACGGTCCCGCCGCTTCGGGACCAGAGGGGCAGACTCGCGGTACCTTCGCGTGCCCCAACGCCCCGCGCCATGCCGACCATCCTCGTCGCGGACGACGAGCCCGCCATCCGCCGCTCCCTCCGCGAGATCCTCGACTTCGAGGGCTACGGCGTCACCGAGGCCGAAGACGGCGAAGAGGCCCTCCAGAAGGCCAAGGCGGGCGGCATCGACCTCGTGCTGCTGGACATCAAAATGCCCCGGCGCGACGGCATGGAGGTCCTTCAGGCGCTGCGGGACGCCGAGGTGGGAGTCCCGGTCGTGATGATCTCAGGACACGGGACCGTGGAGACGGCCGTGGAGGCGACCCAACTCGGGGCGGTGGACTTCCTTGAGAAGCCGCCGGACCTCAACCGGCTGCTCGTCTCGGTCCGCAACGCACTCTCGCGCGGCGAACTGGAGACGGAGACGAAGCGCCTCCGACAGACGGTCCGGGATGATGTCGCGAGCGAACTCACGCCCATCGTGGGCGAGAGCCCGGCCATCGCGCGGGTCAAGCAGACCATCGAGCGGGTGGCGCCCACCGAGGCGCGGGTGCTCATCACAGGCGAGCCCGGGACGGGCAAAGAACTCGTCGCGCGATGGGTCCACGCGCAGAGTCATCGCGCCGACGGGCCGCTCGTGGAGGTCAACTGCGCCGCGATTCCGAGCGAGCTGATCGAGAGCGAACTCTTCGGACACGAGAAGGGGTCGTTTACCGGCGCGACGAAGCAGCGCATCGGCAAGTTCGAGCAGGCCGATGGCGGGACGCTCTTCCTCGACGAGATCGGGGACATGAGTCTGGATGCGCAGGCGAAGGTGCTCCGCGCCCTCCAGGAATCGCGCATCACCCGGGTCGGCGGCGACCGTGCCATCACGGTCAACGTCCGCGTCCTGGCGGCCACGAACCGGAACCTCCGCGAGGCCGCCGAACAGCGGGAGTTCCGCGAGGACCTCTTCCACCGCCTCGCCGTCATCGAAATCGACGTGCCGCCGCTTCGCGAGCGCCGGAGCGACATCCCGCCCATCGCGGAGTATGTCCTGGGGGAGGTCACGAGGCGCAACGGCCTCGACGGCAAGAGCTTCGCGCCGGACGCGCTGGACCGCATGTCCCACCTCGACTGGCGCGGCAACGTGCGCGAGCTTCGCAACGTGGTGGAGCGTCTCCTCATCCTCTCGGACGGCGCGCAGATCTCCGGGGCCGACGTGGAGCGCTACGTGATGCCCGGCGGTGGCGCGGGAGAAGGACTTTCCAGCATGGTGGACCGCTTCGACTCCCTCTTCGACTTCCGCGACATGGCCGAGAAGGTCTTCATCGAGCGGAAGCTGGACGAGAACGGCTGGAACGTCTCCCAGACGGCCGAGGTGATCGGGATCCAGCGCTCGCACCTGTACAACAAGCTCAAGGACCTCGGGATCGAGCGGCCGGAGTGATGGACGCACGCCCTGAGACGAACGAGACGCCGCCGGACACACCGCCGGCCCAGTCCGGCACCGAGGCGGGCCGCCTCGGTGATGCCGTGGACCGAGGCGAGCCGGTGCTTGCCGCTCGCCGCCTCGTGAAGCGCTACCCTACGGCTGACAGCGACCTGGAGGTGCTCTCCGGCCTCGATCTGAACGTGTGGACCGGCGAGATGGTCGCGGTGGTGGGGGAGAGCGGCACCGGCAAAAGCACCCTCCTGCACCTCCTTGGTGCGCTCGACCGGCCGACGAGCGGAGGCGTCACGTTCCGAGGCGAGGACGTGTTCGCCAAGGGAGACGAGGATCTGGCCCGGTTCCGCAACCGCGCGCTTGGGTTCGTCTTCCAGTTCCATCACCTCCTGCCGGAGTTCGACGCACTGGAGAACGTCGAAATGCCCGCCCTCATCGCGGGGCGAGACTTTTCCGAGGCGCGCGAGCGGGCGCAAGCGCTGCTCAGTGGGCTGGGCCTCGGCCAGCGGCTGCACCACCGGCCGAGCCAACTGTCCGGTGGTGAGCAGCAGCGCGTGGCGGTCGCGCGGTCGCTGATGAACCAGCCTGGCCTCGTGCTCATGGACGAGCCCACGGGCAACCTCGACGTGGCAACGGCCTCCCGCCTCCACGACGAACTGCGGCGCCTCGCCCGAGAGGAAGACGCCGCGTTCGTGATCGTGACGCACAACCCGGCCCTCGCGTCCCTCGCCGACCGCGTGCTCCGGCTGGAGGGCGGGATGCTCTGGCCCGATGGACAGGAACCGTCGGCCCGGCCCGCCTCGGTGAGCGTTCCAGACGAGACCGGCCCTGAGGCCCACAGTATCGAGGCGGACGGCACCGAGACAAGCGGCACCGAGGCGGGAGACCGGTAGGCGTAGCCCCGCACGGAGTCTTCGCTAACCTATTTCGGTCGTTCGGACGTATTTCCTCGTGGACCTTCCTTTCGCGCTATGCCCGAGACCCTGGATCTGCCCGTCGTCACCGTCGATCTGACCGAGATTGAGCGTGTGGGGTACGTGGACCGGCCCGTCGATCCGATGCTCGACCTGTTCGAGGAGATCGAGCGGCTCAAGGAGGAGAAGAACGCTGTCCTGCTCGCCCACTACTACCAGGAGGGCGACATCCAGGACGTGGCTGATTACATCGGCGACTCGCTCGGTCTTGCGCGCGAGGCCGCCGAGACGGACGCCGACCTGATCGTCTTTGCGGGGGTCCACTTCATGGCCGAGACGGCCAAGATCCTCAACCCCACGAAGAAGGTCCTCCTGCCGGATTTCAACGCGGGATGCTCCCTGGCGGACTCCTGCCCGCCGGACGAGTTCAGAGCGTTTCGCGAGGCCCATCCGGATCACCTCGTCGTGAGCTACATCAACTGCTCGGCGGCGATCAAGGCGCAGACGGACATCATCGTGACGAGCTCCAACGCGGAGCACATCGTCCGGCAGATCCCAGAGGACCAGCCCATCATCTTCGCTCCCGACAAGAACCTGGGGCGTTGGCTGGTCAAGGAGATCGGTCGGGACATGGTGCTGTGGGAGGGAAGCTGCATCGTGCATGAGATCTTTTCCGAGCAGGAGATCGTGCGGCTGAAGGTGCGCCACCCGAACGCGAAGCTCCTGGCGCACCCGGAATGCGAAGAGGGCGTCCTCCGCCACGCCGACCACGTGGGCAGCACCTCGTCTATTCTACGCTTTGCGACCGAGGACCCGTCTCAGGAGTTCATCGTCGCGACCGAGTCAGGCATTCTGCACCAGATGCAGAAGGACAACCCGGACAAGACGTTCATCCCGGCGCCCCCGGACAACGGCTGCGCGTGCAACGACTGCCCGCACATGAAGCTCAACACTCTGGAGAAGCTGTACCTCTGCCTGGAGCACGAGGCGCCTGAGCTTCACATGGAGGAAGACCTTCGCGTCCGGGCGCTTCGGCCCATCGAACGCATGTTGCAGATGAGCGAGGGGGTGAAGTAAGGCGGAGCCCGTTGACTCTAAACTGTTTACGTCCGTCCTCATCTGTTCGGGATGCTCCGGCTCGCGTCACTCGTCCTTTGCTCTGCGGTTCTCATCGGGGGGACCTACGTCGTCCGCACCAGCGGCACGCCGGTCTTGCCCGACACGCCGTACGATTACGAGGGCATTGAGCTTCCGAGTCATCTCCAGGAGAACTGGGTGGTCAAGTGGGACAACACACCGGACGACAACCCGATCACGAATGCAGGCGCCACCCTCGGGCGCGTGCTGTTCTACGACACACGGTTGTCCCTGAACGAAACCGTCTCGTGCGCGACCTGCCATCGACAGGAAAACGGGTTCTCAGATCCCAGACCTCTGAGCGAGGGATTCGAGGGGGAGTTCACGGAGCGCCACTCGATGGCTCTGGGGATTGCCCGGTATGACAGCAACCGACGGTTCTTCTGGGACGGCCGGGCCCGGACGCTGGAGGAGTTGGCCCTCGTGCCCATCCAGGACCCCATCGAGATGGGCATGACGCTGGAGGGCCTCACCGCGCGTCTGGAGGCGACGCCGTTCTACTCGGACCTGTTCGCGGACGCCTTCGGGACGGCCGAGATCACGCCCGACCGCGTATCCCGTGCGCTCGCTCAGTTCATCCGCTCCATCGTGTCGACGAACTCCCGGTATGATGCGGCACGTCTAGAGCCGGGGACCACGCTCGGGCGGCCATTGGCCGGACTGACGGAGCAGGAGAACCAGGGCCTCCAGGTGTTCTTCGGGCGTGGGTGCACCAGTTGCCACGTGGGTGACCTGTTCGTCGGAACCGGCTTTACCAACAACGGGCTGGACTCCACGCTGACCGATCCCGGTGCCTTCATTGGGCGCTTCAAGACGGTGTCGCTGCGCAACATCGGGCTCACGGCCCCCTACATGCACGACGGCCGGTTTGCGACCCTGGAAGACGTGGTCAACCACTACAGCAGCGGCGTGCAGCACAGCCCGGGGCTGGACATGCGCCTCCTCGGTCGGGATGGTGGGCCCATCCGCATGAACTTCAGTGACGAGGAGAAGGCGGCGCTCGTGGCCTTCCTACACACGCTCACGGACACGACGCTGGCGACCGACCCGAGGTGGTCCAACCCGTTCACCGCCGAGGCGGACGGAGACACCAGCGACGGGGAGTCGCCGGAAGCAGGCCGCTGATGCTCTCCGCCTCGGTACCGAGGCGGTAGGGACAGCGATCGCATGAGCTTCGGGGGCACGAAGCGAAGAGAAGCCACGCGAGGAAACGTGGCTCCGCACCGAGGCGGGCACTCTGCTCGTCGGTCCGCCTCTGGACGCGTCCAATGCACCCCGCCTGCCTTGCAGAGCGTCGCTCGGCACCTTTTGCCCACTGCCCACTGCCTCAGAACCGACGCCGGATGCCGATGAACGGCTCGAAGCGTCGCTCCACCAGGTAACGTTCCGCCTCGGTGGGACTGTCCACCCGTCGATAGCCGTAGCGAGAGCGAATGAACACGTGGGCACCGCCGAGGGGCTCTGCGGGTGTCCCAATGTCCAGCACGAGCGTGTTCTCCTCGCCCAGGTCTCCGCCGAAGAGGCTCAACAGGCTTCGAAACCCCTGCTTCTCGATGCCGAGCTCGAACCGCGTGCCGTCCCCGAAGCGAGCCGCGAGGCGGAGGCTCGCAGTCGTCAGGCGTCGCGGTCCGAAGTGTCGCTGTGTGTAGACGTGCCCCTCGAAGCGCCCGAAGGCGATCGCTCGCAGATCTGTCACGAGCGCGACGCCCCCTCGCGCGCTGTCCACCGCGGTCCCGGTCACCTCGGTGGGCACGGCAGGGTCGAAGAACGAGTTGGAGGCCACGATCCGCTGAGGCCCCCCGTTGACCGAGTAGAACGGTCCGACGTGCCCTGGGATGAACCGGCCACCCGAGACCACCGCACCGAGGCGGGCATGCCCGCGCAGCACCGAGCCGAGGTCCGGCGCGTCCACACGGACGCCGAAGCCGAGCCCCCCGCCTCGTCCCAGGACGCGGGCATATGAGACGTACGGTCCCGCCTCGATGCCGTCCTGCTCGAAGAGAGAGCCCCGGAGCGTCGCCTCGATCCCGGTGTACGACGAGTCTCCTGATAGCGGACGCGAGAGGTCGTGCACGGCGCCGATGGTGAGCGACAGGTCCCGGGCGCGAGGCACGGACAGTCCGGTCCCGATCTCGATCTCGGCGCCTGCCACCCCCGAGCCGGTCACGTCGCCCACAAAGCCCGACAGGCGAGCCACGTTGCCACTGATGGAGCCCTCCGCGCCGATGCGGCGCTCGTCCCATGCCGCCGTGGTCCGGTATCGCCTCGCGAGGAGACCTGTCCCCAGCGTCGCGTTGTGGAGCGGACCGAGGCGGGCGTACGTGCCGCCGCCGCCCTCGCGCGGTTGAAGACGCACATAGCGGATGAGGCGCAGGGCGTCGTACGCATCGTCGGCCTCGCGAGGGTACAGGCCCCCGTCTCCCGGATGAAGGGCGCCGCCGATGGACGCGCTGAACGGCCCGCGAAGCACGGTCGCCTCGGTACGGAGACCAAGCCGCCAGCCCGAGCGGATGAAGGTGGGGGCCGCATGACCCTCCACCACGAAGCGGTCCGGTGAGGTGGGAGAGGCGCCCAACTCCAGCGGATCGTCGGCGGACCCGAAGGCGGGCGGTTGTCCCGCCACCGAGGCGGCCGAGAGGATCCAGACGAATACGAGCGCGAGACGAGACACGAGCACGGGGGCGACACTCGAAGCTACTCGCGAGCGCCATCAGAACCCCGCGCGAGGCGGTCCGTACGCACCCCGATGGACGAACGACTCCCTCTGTTCCCGCTTGGCCTCGTGCTGCTCCCCGGGGAGCCCGTCCCGCTCCACATCTTTGAGCCGAGGTACAAGGAAATGGTCGGGTTGTGCCTGGACGGCGACCGGCCCTTCGGGATCGTCCACGCGAGCGAAGAGGCGCTGGCCCGGGTCGGGACGACGGCCTGGATCCGCCGCGTCGTGACCCGATACGACGACGGACGGCTGGATATCATCGTCGAGGGCGACGCGCGGTTTCGCCTCACCGGAGTCCATCGCGACCTCCCGTTCCTCGCAGCCGACATCGAGCCGGTGGATGACGTAGACGGGGCGCCCGGCGACGCGGCCCTCCGGCAGCGCGTCATCACCCAGCACATGAAGCTGATCGAGATGGCAGGCGGCGAGGTCCGGCCGGACGTGTACGACGGGCCTCCGAACGTGTCGTTCATCGTCGCGCGGAACGCCGGGCTGGAACTGGAGCAGAAGCAGGAACTGTTGGAGATGCGGAGCGAGGGCAAGCGGCTCGCCTTCCTCGTGCGGCACTTCAAGGGCATCCTGACGCGCGTGCGGCGGGCGCAGGAAATCCGCGACCTCTCTCGAGGGGACGGCCACCCGGACGGTCTCCCGGAGTTCTAGACGAGGCGGACCCGCCTCGGTGCCAGATCCACTGGACGACGGCACCATCAGAGACGAGAACGAGCCGCGTCCGCTTCCGATCGATCTCCGCCTCGGTGGGACCCGAGACGCACCGAGGCGGGCCGAGTGCGACCTTCCAGCCCGCTCGTTCCCCACGCCATGACCCTCGCCGGATACACCATCGACGCCGTGGAGGCGGGTCGCTTCGCCCTCGACGGCGGCGCCATGTTCGGGATTGTCCCGAAGGCTCTCTGGTCCCGCCGCATCCCCGCCGACGACCAGAACCGCATCCCGATGACCGCGCGATGCTTGCTGCTTCGGGGGCACGGCCGCATCGCGTTGGTAGACACCGGGATGGGGGACAAGCACGACGACAAGTTCGCCCGGATCTACGACGCCGGTCCGTTCATCCTGCTCGACGAGTTGGCCCGCCTCGGTGTGGCGCCGGAGGACGTGACCGACGTGTTTCTGACGCACCTCCATTTCGATCACGTCGGGGGCGCCGTCACGCGAACCGACACCGGGGACCTCGCGCTGGCCTTCCCCGAGGCGGCGCATCACGTGCAGGCGGAGCACTGGCGGTGGGCGCAGGAGAGCCCGCGCGAGGGGGCGTCGTTCCTCGCGGAGAACCTGGAGCCGCTGAAGGCGAGCGGGCGTCTGCATCTGCTGAATCCCGGTGACCCGAGCCCGCTGCCGCACACGGAAATCGTGACGGTGGACGGACACACGCGAGGGCAGCAACTCCTGCTCGTGCGCGACGAGCAAGAGGCGCTGTTCTTCGCCGGGGACCTCCTCCCGACGGCCGCCCACGTGCCGCTGCTGTGGATCATGGCGTACGACATCGCACCGCTGGAGACCCTCGCCGAGAAGGAGCCGATTCTGGCGCGAGCGGCGGACGAGGGCTGGATGGTCGTGTTCGAGCACGACGTGGAGACGGCTGTGGGGCGCATCGTGCGCGGCCCCAAGGGCTTCGCCGTGGACAACAAGCGCGAGACGCTCGGCTGAGGCGCGGCACAGGGTTTGACGCACGCAGCGTATCCCTGCAGAACCGGCCTCGCGCGACGATGAGGCGGGTGGGGGCGGTCCAGGCCCGCCCCATGCGGGTCATCCCGTAACGCTCTCCCGTCTCCTCGTGACCGCTCCGAGCCCCGCCGCCCGCGCCGCTGTCGCCGTCGCCCTCCTCGTGGTCGTCGTCGGCGTCATCGCGACGGCGCTCCACCTCAACCGCCTCGGTGCCGAGGCGGAGAGAGCCACCGCCCGAGGTGTCGAGGCCCGCGCGGCGACCCTCGCGGCGGCCCTCGCGACCGGCGAGGGCGACCTGGATGCCCGCTTCGACCGTCTGGCCTCGCTGGACTGGCCCGCCGGACTCGCCCTCCTCGATGCTGACGGTACCGTCCTGGCGTCGTCCGATGCCGCGCTGTCAGGAGCGAGTCCGTGGCCGCGGTTGATCGAGCGTCCGGGCGTGATGGTTTCCTCTCGCGAGGGCACCCGGTTCGCCTCGTCGGCCAGCTCGATTGGTGAGAGTGGGCGCTACCTCGGGGTCGCCCGGCGGATCGCTGAGCCGGAGGGGCTGTGGACGGCGCTCGCCGTCTCGCTCGTGCTGACGCTGCTCGTGCTCGGCGCGGTCTCCGGGATGGCGTGGTACGCCGGACCTCGCGCGACGGCCGTCCTCTCGGTCACCGCCGAGCGCATGGCGGCCAACCGGACCGGCGATCCCCGAACCCAGGTCGAGGCAGCCGAGCGGGTGCTGGGCGTCCTCGCCTCGCCGCTCCGCCCCCTCGCGACGCGCCTCCTCACCTCGCGCTCCGAACTGTCCGACGCCTCCCGTCAGGTGGCGGCCCTGCTCCAGATCAACCCCCACTACGTCCTCATCGCGACGTTCGACGGCGAACTCATCGAGGCGAATCCGGCGTTCTATGCCGCGACGGGCCTCGCGCCCCAAGCATTCCGGGGCAGCCCGATCTCGACGCTCCGCGAGACCTTCCCGCTGGAGCCGCTCATGGAGTGGGCCGACCGAAGCGACCGGGAAGGGGCGTCCATCCAGGGCATCGAGTACGCCCTCGTGGATGCAGACGGCCACACGCTCCCCGTGCTCGTCTCGCTTCGCGCGGTGCGCGTGCGGCAACGGAAAGCGTTCCTCATCCAGGCCACCGACGTGGCGAAGGAGAAGCGCCTGGAACGCCAGGTCGCGGCGTTCTCGGACACGCTGGAGTTGATGGTGGACCAGCGCGTGGCCTCGCTCACGGCCGGGAAGTCCACGCTGCGTCACCTCCTCGACCGGGCGGGCGTCGTGCTCGCGTCGTTCGACGGGAGCGGCGGGACGGTCCGCTGGAACGCTGCCGCCGAGGAACTCACTGGACGCCAGAAGTCCGCGGCGTCGCACTTCCACACCGCCATCGGCACGCTGGGCTTCTCGGAGATGGAGCGCGATGCCTTCGCGTCGTGGTTCTGGAGCGACGTGGCGACCCCCTTCGTCGCCGACTCGGCGTTCGTGCTGCCAGACGGCACGCTGCGAACGCACCGGATGGTCTGGCGCACCGTCGCGAACCCGCTGCCGGGAAGCTCCGACCGCCGGACGCTCATAGGGATCGAAGTGCCCGAGTCGCTGCCGGTCGGTGCGTTCGTGCCGGACGGCTCCATCCCGATCCCGGAGATCCCGCGCGAAGAGACCCCGCACGAAACCGGCCTCCCGTCGTTCGACGCCTACGCCGAGGCGGCCCCCTCCGCCGAGGCCATCGCGGAGGAAGAGGCGTG
>JBCCPW010000064.1:0-11337 GCA_039024735.1 Bacteroidota bacterium | reverse complement strand
CCCGCCACGATGTCGTCGCGATCCGAACGGTGGACCCGCGCGAGGAGTCGCTTCCGGCCGTGGGCCTCGTCACCCTTCGCGATGCCGAGACGGGCCGCCCCGTCCTGATCGACACCTCCAGCAAGAAGGCCCGCGAGGCCTTCGCGCGACGCGCCCGCGACCGAGAGGCGACCACCGTCGCCACGCTGTCCCGCGCCCGCGTTGGGACGGTGACCGTCCGCACGGGGGAGAGCTTCGTGGACCCGCTCGCTGCCTTCTTCCGCCGACGCAACCACGAGCGGTGAGGGGTTCCGAGTTTCCAGTTCCGGGGTCCAGACCGTCCGCCTCGGTGGACGCATGGACGCACCGAGGCGGGGCGCACCGAGGCGGGCGGCCCTCTCGGGGTCGGTGGTCCGTGGTCGGCGGGCTCCTGCTCGTCGTCCTCGCGCTGCTCGCGGCCGCCCCTCGCGCGCAGCAGGTCCGCCTCCACGTCCTCGCGGACACCGTCGCGCTGGGCGAGGCGTTCGAGGTCGCCCTCGCGGCGGACCACGCGCCGAGCGTGCAGACCGTCTTCCCCGAGGTGCCGCGCGACCGGACGGCGGAGAGCGGGCCGCTCCTGATGCTCGGCGGCGTGGAAGCCACGGACGTTCAGCGGTTCGCGCCCGAAGTCCGCGAGGGGCTCCGCACGGACAGCGTCGTGTACCGCGCGCTCGCCTTCGCGGCCGACTCTGCGCGCGTCGGGCCGGTGGAGGTCGCCTTCGTGACGGACGGCGACACGATCCGCGTGTCCAGTCCGAGCGCTCTGGTGCGCGTCCGCTCCCTCGTGCCCGGCGCCGAGGCGGAACCGGAGCCCCCCGCCCCACCGCTTCCCTTCCCCAGCCCGGTTCCCGTCTGGATCGCCCTCGGCGTGCTCGGGGCGGCACTCACCGGGCTCGCGATCTGGGGCGGCCTCCGGCTGCTTCGGCGCGACCGAACCGCCTCCGCCCCTTACCGCCTCGGGCCGCATCCGCAGGTGACCGCCCGCCTCGATGCCCTCGCGGACGACCTCCCCACGTCCGAGACGGCCCAGGCGTGGCTGTTTGCCCTCGCGGATGCCCTGCGGACGTACGTGGAGCGGCGGCTTCGCGTCCCGGCTCGGGAGCGGACCACGCGCGAGGTGGACGCCGCGCTCGCCTCGCGCCTCCCCGACCCGCCTCGGCGCACGCTCCGCAACGTGCTTCGCGTCTGCGACCGGGGCAAGTTCGCCGACCTCCGCCCCGGCACCGAGGCGGCACGCGAGGTGCTCGGCTACGCCCGCGAGGCCGTGGACGCCATCGAGGCCCACGTCGCCGGGCGCGAGGCCGCAGCGAAGGAGGCGGAGCGCGAGACGCCGTCCGTCTGAGGCGCCCCGCCTCGGTCCCGAGACAGGGCTGCAACGTTCTAGCTCAACCCTCGTCCTTGTGTCATCCTGAACGCAGTGAAGGATCTCAACGCCGACGTTCCAGGTCGTCTGAACCGGTCATTCTGGGCTCAAAGACCGAGTCGAGATCCTTCGCATTCGCTCAGGATGACACCGCAAGGATAGCACGTAGCAGCCCTGCAGGACCGAGGCGGGCGGGATCAGCCCGCGACGCGGGTGTAGCGCACGTCGCGGATGAAGACGGTGTCGTCGCTCGGGTCCCGGATGTCGAACGAGAGCAGGTCGCCCTCGCACGCGAACGTGGACCGGCCGCGCTCCCACGTCTCGAAGATGCTCTCCGTCGCGAACGGGTTGGGCTCGGCGGCGCCCTCGTTGACGCGCAGGGTCGCCGAGAGATTGGCCTCGCCGGGCTCCATCACGAGACGGTCGCCCTCCACGCGGTAGGTCGCCGAGGCGGTGCCGCTGTAGTTGTTCTGGACGCTCATCGTCATGCCCATCACCTCGGCGTTGACGGTGACGGAGAAGTCCTCGAAGCGCTGAACGGCCTCGCCGCCCGGCTCGAAGACGAGCAGCGCACGCCCCGTGGAGGCTCCGATGGAGAACTCGGCATCGGGGACCTGATCCATGCCCTCGACCTTGTCGAGGTCCATCGAGGCGGGGTCGATCTGCCACGTGCCGACGAGGCACGTCTCGCCGGTCTCGGCGCTGGCGATCTCGGTGGGGGTGTCCGCCTCGGTGGCAGAGTCGGAGGAGGCAGTGTCGGGCGCGGAGTCGGTGCCGCAGGCGGCGAGAACAAACGCGAGGAGGACGAGGGCGGGGCGCATGGAACGTTCGGGTGGGGTTCACCCTTCCCTACGGAATGGCGGCGGCAGACCCGTCATCGCGCCCGCCTCGGTGTGAATCCAGACGGCACCGAGGCGGACGGGGTCAGCGCAGCAGGTCCAGCGCACGGTCCAGAACGGCATCGCCCGTCGGGCTCTGCTGCTGGACCACGTCCGGCGGAATGCCGCGTCCCGCGTAGCTCCGCCCGTCGGCGTCGGTCACCCGCTCGAACGAGAGCGAATACCGCCACCCGTTCAGCAACTCGCGCTCGTGGGTCCCGCCCAGGGTGCCCGTCGTGGTGTCCCCGACGACCGTCACGGCCGGACGCTCCCGCATCGCCAGGACGAACCGCTCGGCAGCGCTGACGGTGAACCGGCTCGTGAGCACCACCACCGGGCCACGGACCGGGGTGTCCCCTCTCGGCCGAACGATGTGGGTGTACGGCTCGGAGAACGCGTCGTCGTCTCGCCCGAGGCGCTGCTGCGTCACGAGGTACGGGCGCGGGGCCTCGGCGAACCGCCCTGCGAAGTCTCGCGAACGGATGCCATTGCCGCCGTCGTTGTCGCGCACGTCGAGAATCCAGGCCTCGGACCCGGCGAGATCCGCGACCGCCACGTCGAGTTCGCCGAACCACGTGTCGTTCAGCCCACCCTTGAAATCGCGGACCCAGACGTAGCCCACGCGTCCGATGCGTCCGGCGAGGACGCGCCCGTCTGCGTACTCCCGCGCGGACGCCCCGAGGCGGTCGCGGACGGCCGTCTCACGGAAGGTGCGCTCCCATCCGAGGTCCGAGGCCAGTCGGTCCAGGGTGAGAAAGGTCTCCTCGCTCGAGATCAACCGGACGTGCGGGTCGCGAACGGCGTACCCCACCTCGGTCAATCGGTCGAACACCTCCGCGTCGCTCAGGTCCGGCGTGAACCGGCTCTCGTGCACGGCACGGACCGAATCCCAGTCCACGCCTCGGGCGATGAGGTTGCCTGCGTAGCGATCCATCCCGTCCCAGAAGTCCTCGAACACGTCGCGAGGGGTGGCCTCTGGGGCGTCCGGGACGACGGCGTCGCACGCTGCGACGCTCATCGCGAGCAGTGGCACGAGCGCACGAGCGGCCCGGATGGCACGGCGGGATGGCATCGCGTTCACAGGCGGACGGCGAGGCGCACCGAGGCGGACCGCGTGAGCGTCACGGTCGTCTCGGGCTCGGTGAGGCGGAGCGCGCGAAGGCCCGCGGTGCCGAGAACGGACAGCCGGGCGGTCAGCGGATGCTCGTAGGACAGCGCGAGGGTGCCCTTCTGGAGGGCATCGGGAACGCGGACACGCCCGAGGCCAAGAAAGGAGCCCTCTCCGTCGTAGAGCGCGGCGAACAGGTCATCCGAGGCGAGGAAGTACGGCGGACGATGGACCCACCCGATCAGCGTGACTGCCCCTTCCACCCGGAGCCGACGCTGGTGCGGGAACGAGCGTTCGACGGCGTACACGCCATCGAGCGAGGCCACGAGGTCCCAGCTGACCCCGTCCTGGAAGTCGTACGTCCGCGTCGCCCCGGCCAGCCCCAGCCTCGCGCCGACCTCGTGACGTACGTCCTCGCCCGCCGAGACAACGCGGAGGTGGCTCACCCCGGCTTCGAACTCATCGCGGCTGACCACCTCGCGATCGGCCCGGTTGCTCAGCGGCCGTGCATTGCCCGTCACGGTGGACGCACCGCTCGCGAACGCTGCCGTCGTGGAGCGCGGCTCGTGACGCGTGGCCTCCAGGTGCAACGGCGCCGCCCACCCGGAGTAGCGGAGGGGGCTGGCGGAGGCGTCGTAGGTGGACGTGCGCGCGGCGGCGGTTCCAGCGCTCACCTGCCAGGTGGTCTGGGCGGAGGCGCTCATGCCGAGCACGCACGCAGCCATCGCGGTCGTGACGAGAGAAGCAACGCGCATGTCCGGGTGACGGTGGAGGCGAAGCCGCAGTCTACCGCGTGCGCGTCACTCGGTCCGCCTCGGTGGGGTCACAGGCCGGGGTATCGCATTCTCGGCGACACGCTGGTAGGGGTAGGCTTTCACACTCCGGCACCTCTTCCCCCACACCGTCATTCCGGCCGAAGAGCCGGAATCCAGAGTATCGGGAAGGCCCCGCACGACGACCGCCACTGCCCCGGACGGGCGCTCTAGGTGTCTAGGTGGTGCAACTTCCTCCCTGAAACACTCCCGCGAGGAGGCGCGATCTCTGCTCATCACTCTGGGTTCCCGCGTTCGCGGGAACGACGCTGTAGGGGGCGCAGGAGGCGAATGGGTCGCCCTTTCGTGAAGACCTATCCCTCACAGCGCGACGGCGGGAATCAATGTGGAACGCGCGCGAGATGGACAGCCGGATGCTATCGCAGAGTCAGCCGGATTGAACCCGTGGACGAGTATGCGATAGCCCTGGGGTCACAGGCCGGGGGATCGCATTCTCGGCGACACGGGGGCCTTGGCCCCTCGCGACCGAGTGGAGGGACCCAGCCCGCCTCGGTGAAATCCCGGGCGGACCGAGGCGAACGAGATCTACAGAGGACACGTATCCTCGCCCGAGGCAAACTCCTGGCGGTACCTCTCCATGTCTACCCCGCTCCCGACGGTCGTCTCCAGCCTGTGCAAGGGTGGGCTGGCACTCATGCTCGACCCAACCGGCCTGACGGCCGTCTCCTCGGCGGGGGTGGACGCGCTCTTCGCCTCGCTGCCGGACAAGACTCTCAAGCAGAAGACGAAAGAGCTAGAGGCAAAGGCGTTCGCTCACGTGACGCGCCTACTCGGAGGGGATGCACGCGTCTCCGAGTACGCGCTGGCAACGGCTCGCCAGATCGTGGGGACCAAGTTCAAGGGGGCGACAGACCTCGCGGCGCACGGCGAGAACCCGAAACGGACCACCGAGGCGGTCCTCGAACGCAACAAGGAGTTGCTCCGCCACGCGACGGACGAGGAGAACCGCCCCATCCCGTACCTCGTGGAAAGCTTCATCGCGGCGTACGCCGAGCTTCCCGAGGTGGAGACCGCCCTGGCCGGGCTGAGCCGCAAGCGGATCGAGAAACTGCTGACGCGGGCCCTGGCCGACGCCGAGGCACTGCACAAGTCCACACAGGAGATCCAGAACCTCCTCTCGCTGTGGGTCCGCACGGACGTGCTCTACGACCCGCGCTGGAGCCCCGACAAACTGTTTCTAGACCCCGGGAGCCAGCCCTCTTCCCAATGGCTGGAGGCGCGGTTCGAGATCGTCCCACTCCGCAACCGCCGCCCACAACTCGACGCCCTGCGTGAGTTCCGAGAGACGGACGACAGCGTAAACCTCGTGGTGGTGGCGGGGACGGGCGGTGCCGGGAAAACTCGCTTGCTGATGGAGGCCGTGACGGAGGCCCGCCGCGATGGCTGGCACGCGGGGTTCGTGCGAAGCCTCACGGATGGGGACGCCCTCCGCGCCGGACTCAACGCATACGACGCGACCGACCAACCGCTCTTCCTCGTGATCGATTACGCCGAGGACCGACCGGAGCAGGTGGCGGCCGTGGTGGCGTGGGCGCTGAACGAGGCGGTGAACCGCGTGCGGGTGGTGCTCCTGAGCCGCCACGAGGCGCTGGTGAAGCAAGCGGTGGAACGGTTGGGCTCGCGCGACGACACGGTGCGCGAGGTGAGCTACTACCTGGACGGGGACCGCGTGCTACGGATGGGCGGCGGCCTCGGGATCCCGCTGGAGGAACGAGCGGCGTTCGTGGCGGCGGCGCAAGCGACGTTCGCGCCGCTGATGGCTCACCCGCCCACCGTGGACGCCGCGACGCTGGACGCCTCGGTGTTCGACGCCGACCACTTCGGGATCTCGATCTATCTCCTCGCGGCGGCGCTCGCCTCCTTCGACGGGCCGATTCTGACGGGCAAGCTGGACCTCGCGGAGTTCATGCTGGCGCGCGAGTGGGCGTACCTCTCCACCGTCTTTAAGAGGACGCCGTATCTGGAAAAGGACGTGTTGCGGAAAGAGGGAGAGGAGTGCCGCAACCTCCTCTCCGTTGCTACGCTCGCCATGGCGGCCCGTCCTTCACAGAAGAACCTGCCCTCGTTCGACGCGCTTCTCGCCGCGACTCGCCTGGGAACGCGATTTGCTGGGACTGAGACTGCGGAGGCCCTGCGCGAGACGTTGACGGGTCTCTACGCCCTTCCCGACGCTCCGGACCCCAACCGACACCTGGACGCGCTCCGGCCGGACCCGCTCGGAGAGGGTCTCGTGTTCACCACGCTGCCTGCCTCTCCTGCCTTGGTGGCGTGGGCGCTGGCCCCCGAACGCGACGACGCGACCGTAGCGAGCGCCTGCACAGTTCTCGTGCGAACGGCCCTCGCGTTCGAGGGCGAGGAAGCCGACGCGTGGCTCCGGGCGGTACTTCCTGAGGAGGCCCTCGCAACGCCTCGCGTGGTGGACGCGCTCGAGGGCACGATTCACCAGCAAACGGTGAGCTTTGCCGGGTTGGCAACGACGCTGGCGGAGCGCCAGGTGGAACGACGACGTGCAGAGGACAACGAAACGGACGAGGCCCAGTCTCGCCTCGCCTCTGCCCTCAATACCCTCGGCGTCCGTCTCTCGAACGCGGGCCGGAGGGAGGAGGCCCTCGTCGCCACCGAGGAGGCCGTCGAGATCCGCCGCGCACTGGCCGAGAGGGCACCCGACGCCTTCCGACCCGACCTCGCCATGAGCCTCAACAACCTCGCACTCGACTTAGCGGACGCAGGCCGGAGGGAAGAGGCACTCATCGCCGCCGAGGAGGCCGTCGCCGTGTACCGCGCGCTGGCTGAGAGGGCGCCCGACGCCTACAGACCCTACCTCTCCCGCTCCCTCTGGTCTCTCGGGTTCGTCCATGAGACGACGGGGCACCTTGTGGAGGCCACCCCGTCGCTGGCCGAGGCGCTCCATCTCCTCCGCCCGTTTCTCCTTCGTGAGCACGCCGCGTTTATCGGCCAGTACCGGGCCACGTGGGCTCTCTACGTCCGGTCGTGCGAGGCCGGGGGGCAGGCACCAGACGCCAACCTGTCGCCTCCGGCTGGCGCGTGACCGCGGATCCGCCTCGGTGTGTTGGGGGAACCACCGAGGCGGAAGCGGTCAGTGCGCGTCCAGCCAGTTCTCCGCCACGCCCACGTCCACCACCACGGGCACGTCCAGTGGCAGCGCCGCGACCATCTCCTCGCGGACGAACGCCGAGACCGCCTCGGTGTCCGCCTCGGGGACCTCGAAGACCAGTTCGTCGTGGACCTGGAGGATCATCCGGGCATGCTCGGAGACGGCACCGAGGCGGGCGTGGATGGCGACCATCGCGCGCTTGATCATGTCCGCCTGCGTGCCCTGGATGGGCATGTTGACCGCCACGCGCTCCGCGGAGGCCCGGTCGTTCGGGTTGCGGGCGCCGAGGTTGGGGAGGTAGCGGCGGCGGCCGAGCAGCGTCTCCGCGTAGCCGCGCTCGCGGGCGTCCCGCACGAGGTCGTCCAGGAAGCGGATCACGTCCGGGTAGGACTGCCGGTACTGGTCGATGAGGCCCTGCGCCTCGGAGTTGGAGATCCGCATCCGGTAGGCCAGCCCGAAGGCCGAGACGCCGTACGGGATGCCGTAGTTGACCTGCTTGACCTGGCTCCGCATGGTCCGCGTCACGTCGTCGTACGCCACGCCGAAGACGCGGGCGGCCGTGGCCGTGTGGATGTCGCGCCCCTCGCGGAAGGCTTCCACGAGACCCGGGTCGCCGCTCATGTGCGCGATGAGCCGAAGCTCGATCTGCGCATAGTCCGCCGCCATCAGCTCGAACCCCTCGGGCGCGACGAACGCCCGCCGGATCTCGCGCCCGATCTCGGTGCGGACGGGGATGTTCTGGAGGTTGGGGTTGCTGGAGGACAGCCGCCCCGTGGCCGTGACCGTCTGGTTGAAGTCGGTGTGGATGCGGCCCGTCTCGGGATGGATCAACTCCGGGAGCTTGTCGGCGTAGGTGGACTTGAGCTTGGAGAGCTTGCGCCAGTCCAGCACGAGGGCGGGCAGGGCGTGCTCCAGCGAGAGTTCGTTGAGCACCTTCTCGGCCGTGGATGGCGCCCCGCTGCTCGTCTTGTCGAGGGGTTCCAGGCCGATCCCGAACGTCGGCGCCTCCTCCTTGAGTTGCTTCTTGGTCTTCGGCTTGGCGTCGGGGTCGCCCGCGACGGTGCCCGCCTCGTTGTCGCGCACGTCCTGCTCCCACTGCACCGAGGCGGCGCGCTCCGCCTCGGTGGGCGGCGGGTTGAACAGAACCTCGCCGAGTTGCTTCGGCGAGCCGATGTTGAACGTCCGCCCGGCGATCTCGAAGACCTGCGCCTCCAGCCGCTCCATCTCCTCCCCGAGGTGGAGCGAGATGGCATCGAGGACTGTGGGGTCCACCTTCACGCCCGCGCGCTCCATGTCCGCGAGGACCGGGATGAGCGGGAACTCGATGGTCTCGGCGATCTCCAGCAGGCCGTCCGCGTCCAGCTTCTCGCGGAGGAGCGGCGCGAGGCGAAGCGTGATGTCGGCGTCTTCGCAGGCGTACGGTCCCACGTCTTCCACGGGCACGTCGCGCATGGAGCGGGCGTCCTTGCCCGTCCCGATGAGGTCTGTGATGGGCTGGGGGCGGTAGTTGAGGTAGAAGCTGGAGACGTCGTCCAGCTTGTGGCTCGCCTCGGGGTTGACGAGGTAGTGCGCCACCATCGTGTCGAAGAACGGCCCGGCAACGCTCACGCCATGACGCCCCAGCACGAGCAGGTCGTACTTGACGTTGTGCCCCACCTTCTCCACATCACCACCGAGGCGGGCGCGGACGGCGTCCAGGGCCGCCTCGGTCTGGGTGCCATCGGGGAGCGGCGTCGGGACGTAGACGGCGCGCTTTTCCTTGGACGAGAGCGAGAGCCCGACGAGGCTCGCCTCCATCGCGTCCGTGCTCGTCGTCTCGGTGTCGAAGGCGAGGGGCGACCCCTCCGCCTCGGTGGCGGCGCGAGGGAGTTCGTCGCGTGAGTAGACAGTCCGGTAGTCCACCGCGTCCTCGTCCATCGCGGTGACCGGCGTGTACGGGCCGAAATCGAACGCGAGCGAGGGGTCGTCCTCGGGGAGCGCGGGGGCGGTCCGGCGCGATCCCCCCCGGCGGCCTCGCGTGCGCTCGCGGCCCTCGGCGTAGTCCTTGACGCGGGTGCGAAGCCGCTGCCCGAACCCGACGTGGTCGAAGAGGTGGTTGAGCGCGCCCACATCGGGGTCGGTCCGGCGGAGGGTGTGCCAGTCCAGCGGGCCGCCGTCCGGGCCGTTCAGCTCCACGTCCGTGTGGATGGTGACGAGTTGCTTGCTCAGCCGGGCATCGTCCGCGTAGGTGCGGAGGTTCTCGCCGCGCTTGCCCTTGATCTCGTCGGCGTGATCCAGCAGGTTCTCGACCGAGCCGTACGTCTGGATGAGCGTGAGGGCGGTCTTCTTCCCGATGCCGGGCACCCCGGGCACGTTGTCCGCCTTGTCGCCCTCCAGCGCGAGAAGGTCGATGAACTGGACGGGCTCCAGGCCGTCGTAGCTCTCGCGGAAAGTCTCGGCCGTCTCTCGGTTGAAGACCTCGCCCATGTACGGCGGACGGAGCATCTGGACGGCACCCGCGCCCGCCCCGGTATCCGGATCGGAGAGGAGCTGGCGGAAGTCTTTGTCGGCCGAGAAGATGACCACGTCCACGCCCTCGCTCTCCGCGCGCCGCGCGAGCGTCCCGATCACATCGTCCGCCTCGTAGCCATCGTGCTCCAGCACGGGGATGTCGAAGCCCTGGCAGAGGTCTTTGATGAGCGGGAGGCAGTCCTTGATCTCCTCCGGCATCGGCGGCCGGTGCGACTTGTACTCGGCGTAGAGGTCGTCGCGGAAGGTCCCGCCCGGCCCGATGGCGTCGAACACGACGGCGATCTGCTCGGGCTGGTGGTCTTCGAGGAGCTTCAGGAGAGCCGTCGCGAAGCCGTAGAGCGTGCGCGTGTCGGTCCCGTCCGGCGCATTCATCGAGGCGTTCTTCATGCTGAAGAAGGCCCGGTAGGCGAGCGCGAGGGCGTCGGCGAGGAAGAGGGTCTCGCGTTCGTCGGGGTCCGGGTTCGGGGTCTCAGGGTTCGAGTGGCTCTCGCCAGGAGCTTCTGGCGCGGCACCCGCCTCGGTATCGGGGTCCGGCGGGAGGTCGCCAGAGGGCGCGGGAGGCGTGTCCGGTGCCTTGTCAGGCTGCGGCAGGTCGTCGAAGAGCGTGGGCTCGGGCATCGCGGGGCGTCTCAGGATCCGCGCATGGTACGCCGCTCCGGCGACGGTGGTTTGTCAGCGCGAGGGCACGGCACGACGCCCGCTCTCCTCCGCCTCGGCACCGAGGCGGGAAGACCCGGCGAATGCGCGCGCAGGCACCGCTCGGGACTCCCCGGGCTCGCATCTTGACTGTCGCCCGTTTCTCCCCCGCCTCTCCTGCCATGCTCCTCCTCTTCGACATCGACGGCACGCTGCTCCAGTCCCACGGCGTCGGGCGGCGCGCGGTGGAGCACTCGCTGAGCGCACGCTTCGGGCGTCCCGTGGACACCGCCTCGGTGACGTTCTCTGGCAAAACGGACCCGCAGATCTTCCGCCAGATCCTGTCGGATCCCGCCATCGTGGGCGAGGTGCCGGACGACCTGGAGACCGCCATCCGCGAGGCGTGCGATGCGTACATGGCGCGCATGCACGAGACGTGGGCCGAGGCGACCGTCGAGGCCCTCCCGGGCGCCGTCGATCTCGTGCAGTCGCTCCACGCCGACGGTGCCCGCCTCGGGCTGCTCACGGGCAACCTGGAGCCGATGGCGGCGCTCAAAGTGGAGCGGATCGGCCTCGGAGCCGAGTTCCCGCTCGGCGCCTACGGGTCGGATCACGAGGACCGCAACGCGCTGCCGCTCGTGGCGCTGGAGCGCGCTCGCGCCCTCGGTGCGACGGGCCTCGCGCCGGAAGACCTCGTGCTCATCGGCGACACCCCCCGCGATGTGCAGGCCGCGCAAGCCGTCGGCGCCGCGAGCATCGCTGTCGCCACCGGGCGCTTCTCTGCGGACGCTCTCGCCGAGGCGGGCGCGACGGTCGTGTTGGACACGCTGGAGGCGTTCGATCTCGCGGCGGTGGCGTGATCTCCCCGCCTCGGT
>JBCCPW010000063.1:0-11356 GCA_039024735.1 Bacteroidota bacterium | reverse complement strand
GCCACGATCTGGTCGGCCTCGCGATGCGCGCGGGCGCGGGCGACGTAGAACGATTTCAGGGCCTCGCTGCCGTGGAAGGCGATGAGCGGCGCCGGCGGGTCCGCCTCGGGGCCGGTGAGCGTGTGCTCGGGAGGCGCTGCGGTGCGGGGGTCGATGGCCGCGCCATCGGTGGGGTCGATGTCTATCATGGGTCGGTAGCCGGTGTCTCGGCTGCTGTGCGCCCGTCCCGTATTGCCCACGGGCGGGCGTGTCTGGTTAGGTGGAGGCGTGGGCACGCCACGCCTCGTCCGTCTCCGCCGCGAGCGCGGCGAGGTCGATGCCGTGGCGCCGCTCAAACGAGCGCGTTCCCTGGTGCTGTTCGGCGTGGTGGGCACCGCAGAGCGGCACCGTCAGCGAGGCGCCCGCCTTGCGTCCCATGCCGCCGGAGCGGACGTGGGCGATGTCGCAGTACGTCTCGGTGCAGCCGGGCACGACGCACCGGAGCGTCTTCATCCACGCGATGCGGGCGGGGGTGCCGTAGATGCGCGCTCGCTCCGAGGCGGAGCGGGTCCGGGGCTTGATGGGAGCCGTCCGCTGGATCGGTCCGCCCCGCTTCATCGGCGTCTTCCGCGCGATGGGGGTGTGTCTCCCGAGTGGAGCCGTTCTCCCGAGTGGGGTGCGGCGGGGGATGGGGCCGGGGCGCTTCATGCCTCTCCCCCTTCGGCGGTCGTGTCCGCCTCGGTGGTGTCCAGCCCGAGCGCTTCCACCTTGTCCAGAATGGCGCCGATGAGGATGCGGAGCGGCTTGCTGCCCGGCTCCTTCTCGTTCAAAACCTGCGTGAGGTGCGGGCGGGAGACCCCGGCGCGGCGGGCGAGCCATGCCTTGCTGACGCGAAGTCGGCGGGCACGCTCTTCGAGATCGGCGGCGGTGGGGATCGGGGCCGTCTCGGAAGGGGCGGTTGTGTCCATGAGTACCGGCGTGTAACCTTGGAAGTCCTGACACCCGTAAGGTAGCAACACAGTTCCACCCTAGCAAGGGCATGAGCCAAATTGTTACCACCCCTATTGCCTTGCCCCTCACCGGCTCACTCCACGCCCGCTTTCGTTCTGCCCGAAAAGAGGCCAATATCAGCCGAGACGACCTTGCAGCGGCCCTTGGCGTCTCTTACAAGACAATCCAGAACTACGAAACCGGCAACACTAGGCCCGGCCTGGAAGCACTACAGAGGCTCGCCAGCATGGCAGGGGTGGAAGTCACTGATTTGCTACCCGGCAATGCCGAAGGCCCCGGAGAAGCAGTGGAGCCTGGTGTGTCCTTGGGGAACGGCACCGTTCCCGTCCCTCAGTACGGTCACGTCGGTGCCGGAGACGGTCGCGTTCCACCGAAGCAGATCGGTGTGCTCCACGTCACCCCTGCCGAGTACGCCCTGGACTTCGCGGAGCCGCCTCGGGTCATCACCACGGAGATCGGCGACCGCTACGCCCCTGCCGAGCGCTTCGGCTACTTCATCGTGGACGGCGACAGCGCGGCCCCGGTGTTCTTCGACCGCGAGCGCGTTCCGGTTCAACTTCTGGACCCTGAGAAGTCCTTCGCGAACGACCTCCTGTTCGTCTTCCGCTGGGCAGGCGAGTACCAGCTCAAGCGCCTGCGCCGCCTACCGGGCGGGGTCATCCGGGCTACGTCCCTCAACCCAGGGATTGAGCCGTTTGAGTTCAGGCTAGCGGACGAGGAGGACTTCGCCGTGGTCGCGCTGGCCCGTGTGAGCCAGAAACAGCAGATTTACACCGCGCTCGTTGGCCGATTTCTTCGGGCGGAGGGATACGGATCCATGAAGTAGAGTTAGATTTGCTTACTGCTTTGCCATTCGCCATGCGCGCCCTTGCCGTTCTGCTTGCCCTCACGAGTCTGTCTGGATGCTCAGGTCCACTGATTGACATGTTCCCTGAGTCCGGCACGGGCACAGCCAGTGTGACCGGACTAGAGGATCCCCTAGAGCGAGTCGTACGCGTGAGCACGGCCGATTACTTCCGACAGGGCGGCCTCCTCCCCGACCGCCCTGAGCCAAGTCTCTTCGCTGTGATCGCGAAGGGCGACCCGGCCGCCCCGGGTGTGCGCCTGGACACGCTGGATTTCCTGGATTCGGCCTCGGGCCCGGCCGTCTCATACCAGATCGTTGTCTCGGCCTATGCTAATGAGTGGCGTTTCTGGGATCGTGTGCGCTACGTATCGGGTGGGGGCGAGTTGATCCAGCGTTCCGCCGACCGCATTGCGTCTGATGTGTCGTGCTCTAGCGGGGCAGAGTGCTTACACCTTGAGGTCATCAGTGCGCCGGTTCCGCGCGTGGACCTCGAAGCTCTCGCGTCTTCGGACACCGTCACGGTCCGTCTCGCTAATCCATCCATTCACGCCGACGCGCTTCTGACAGGAGCCGAGGTTCGTGCGTTCCTGGATGCGGTGGACAGGTCGCGAGCAGCGCTGCAGAGCGCAGGCAGTGAATGAGTCGCCTCGCCCCACTACTACTCATCGCGACTCTGACGGCCTGCGCCTCGGTGCCGCACGGAGTGCGCCCATCGGAGACCACGTGGTACGTGCAGCCCGCCGGTACCGAGGCCGCAGGCTTCTACAAAGCGCCCTCGGGCGCATCGGACTCGCGCCCTCTGTACGCCAACGAGCGCTATGTCATCACGTCGTTCGTACAGGGGCGATGGTTCCGCGTGCGGACCGCCTCGGGTGCTCGCGGCTACCTCTACGCCCGCAGCCGCATCGCGCCCGTCCGGTACAATCCGGCTGTTCACCCAACCGGCGAGGCGCTGGCACGAATTGAGCGGCAACACTCCGTCTGCGCATCATTCGCGACACAGTCCCAAGCCCAAGCGGCGTTTGTAGCGGGGCAGTCCCAGCTTGACGGGGACGGGGACGGGAGGGCGTGCGAGCACCTGCGAACAGCACCCGTCCGCACCAGAACAGCCTCGCCATCCGCGTCACGGAGCAGCAAATGCCACTGGGTCAGGGGCTACACGCGACGCGACGGAACCCGCGTGCGTGGACATCGCCGCTGCCGTTGACCCGGAACAGACCTCGTGCCCGACTCTGCGAACGACCGCACCTACCTCCTCCTCCCCGAGATCGTCGCCTACCGCAAGGCCCTCGACATCCTCGCCGACACCCGGGCCCAAGGCTTCGACTCCCGCACCACCCTCCTCCTCGGCCGCTGCCACTACACGCTCATGCGAGGCTACGTCCTCCGAGAAGACGCGCTCCCGCTCGCCGACATCCTGAGCCGCTTCGGGATGCCGCCCGGGCGACTGGAGCGGCTACAGGAAGCCGGTGGGTGACCCGCTCCTGTATCGAACCTTACGCCTCCTCCAACCGACTCGCCCCCGACTCCGCCGCCTCGGCTCGCTCCCGCCAGTACCGAACCTCCTCCTCATGCGTCGCCTCCTCACACAGTCCCGCCTGCCACGTGATGTGTCGGCCGTCCTGGAGTTGGAGGCCGAAGGTGGGGCGGTCGGTGTAGCTCACGACGCGAGCCAATTCGCTCGACCCGCCCCGATTCACGCGCACGACGCGCTCAACAAGGTTGGGTCCCATGGTTGATTCGAACAGAGTGGAGCATCAGCGGACGGTTTCCCGATACGGCAAGTCGGCCACGAACGTGATCTTCGTCGGCTACCCGACGCAGTGCCCTGTTTGTTTCGGCAAAGTACAGCCCACCTTCCATGCCGCCACCACCGTTGTCTTGGGGGCGAAAGATGAGCCAGCGGCAGACATCGCGTACCAGTGCACAAACGTGTCATGCCAGCGCATATTTGTCGCTCGATACGCCTACAGCGCCAAGTGCCGCTCTGATGGCGGAGCCGGCTACATCTTTGAGCGGGCCGAACCCCTTTCCCCCGAGCCGCCCGATATCCCCGACTCGGTTTCGGAGTTCTCCCCCGCCTTCGCCGAGGTCTACACCCAGGCTCTCGCGGCCCACTCTGCCGGTCTCGATCAGATCTATGGGATGGGGCTTCGGAAGGCGCTGGAGATCCTGGTCAAGGACTTCGCGGCGAAGCACTCGCCCAAGAATCCGGCAGAGGACAAGGTGAGGCGCATGCCCCTCGTGCAGGTCATCAAGAACCACATCGGCAATACGCGACTCCAGCGCGTGGCAGAGCGGGCGGCGTGGCTCGGCAACGATGAAGCGCACTACACGCGCCGCTTCAACGCACACGACGTGAGCCACCTTCACGCGCTCATCCGCATCACGATCAACACGGTTGAGGACGAGTTGCTAGCAAGCCACCTCATCGACGATATCCAGTTTGGAGGGAGCGAGCCAGGGGATGCAAAGCCGGAGGAGGGCAACCAGCCCGTAGTTCCATGACCCGCCCCACCCTCCTCCTCCTCGCCTCGGTGCTGACCCTCACCGCCTGCACCGACGCCCGGGTGCCCGACACACGCCACCGAGGCGGCACCGTGGACGACGCCACCCTCTCCCTCGCGATGGACGAGGGCTACGCGAGAGGGGCCGGGGAGCGTGAGCACGCCGGGTTGCCCCCGAGGCAGGCGGGCAACGTGGACAGCGTGCTCACTGCCGGTGCAGAGATGAGGCGGAAGAGCATGCACTGACCGACTGAACTCGAACCCCGCCTCGGACCTCCGTGACCGTAGCCGGTCACCACCGAGGCGGCCGCGCGATACCGGGCCAGCACTGGCCCGCGCGCTCGCGCCCCCGCGATTGGTGGTTCTCTCGCGGGGGCGCTTCTTCTACCCTCACACCGACATGTCAGAGGCTTCCCTCTCTCGCCCCCTCGTCTTTATCAGCTGGTCCGGTGCCCGAGCACTTAGGATCGCCCGCGCCCTGGCCGAGCACATCGAAGACCTCCTCAACGTCGAGACGTTCATCTCGCCCAACATCCCTAAGGGCGAGGAGTGGAACAACGCGGTCCACAGCGCGATCCGAGACTGTGCGGCCGGGGTGATCATTGTGACCCCGGAGAACAAAGAAGCACCCTGGCTTCTCTACGAGGCGGGCGCCATCAAGACAGCGCAGGCCGGGACGGGTCGCACAAAGACCCTCTTTGTGGGCTGGCAGCCCGCAGACTACACCGGACCGCTCGAAGCCTTTCAGGGCACGCAGACAGAGCGGGAGGATTTCTATCAACTGCTGAAGGACCTCAATACGTCCTGCGGGAATGTGACAACACAGGATGCACTAAGTCGGCGGTTTGAGCGTGTGTGGCCGACTGTCGAAGCGGTATTCAGAAGGGCAGAAGCAATGGAAAGCCCTGCATATATATCTGTTGATAAAGTCAACAGTGATTTAATATCTAACCTTATAGACGAAATGAGATCAATCAGAGAGGATATAGGTAATATTACCATCAAACCAGCAGTTCATGAGATATCACAAGCCGCCACCCTGGCGGCAGCGACCGAAGCAAAGACAGACGATCTAATTAGAAAGTCAATTATTTATGCCAAACTTTTCGATGTAGTATATAGAAATAAAATGATTTTCCCTTACACCGTCAAAGAGTTAACTAAATATGATATAAGGGGACTTTCTTATTGGAGTGAGATATATGACGGAAAGAGGGAAAAATTTTCTATTTATCGACACAGAAGCACAAAATCATCGTACGGGTACAGAGACTTTACAAAGTAAGGTGGCCTTATCGTGGCCTGTCTCAGCCCACTCCGGGCTGTCTCGACGCGCACGCCCAAGGATCACGCTACCGATGAAACTGGTCTAGACTTGCATATCAAGCGCAAAGTCGCGTTCTTCTGCTAGCGCCCTCGCGGACGCCTGCCCGACCTTCTCGGGCGGTGGCGAGAACCACCTGCCGGGGCGCCCGCTATGCATGCTGGCTCCCCGCGCTCCGTGCGCATCCAGCGCGCCCATGATGACGGCGCGCAAACCCTCGGCACGCTCGTCGTTCAGGAACGAACCGCTGGCGGTCCGACCCGTGCCCTAGCCGCCTTCCCCTGCCTCGAACTCGGCTGGCGGGGCAACCAGAACCGGATCTCCTCGATCCCACCGGGCACGTACCGGGTCGTCAAGCGCCGCAGCCGCAAGTTCGGCCTCCACCTCCACATCCAGGAGACCGACGGCTCGCAGGTAAAGGGCCGGAAGTGGATCCTCATCCACGCAGGCAACCGGCACGACCAGATCCTCGGCTGCGTGCTCGTCGGCATGGGGTTCGGCGACGCGGGCGGAGACCGCCGGGTGGACGTGGTCAACTCGCGCACGGCGATGCGCGAGTTGCTTCGGCTCGTCCCCTCCGGGGGGTGTCCGCTCTACGTCCACGCGAGCGCTGAGCACGACGCCAACGGGTTTGACCTCCGCGAATCGAGCGCGCCGGTACACCCATGACGGACCGGACCTACACCCCCCTCACCGGCCTGCACGATCTCTGGGCGCTCAAGCTGGCCCTGACCGGCCTTGGCACGGCCCTGATCGAGATCGGCTCCCGCGTGGTCGGCATCTACGAAACGCTCGTCCACGTCGAGCCCTTGCTCATCGCCGCCGTCTTCGGCCTCGTGGCCCTCGACTTCGTGACCGGCCTCCTTGCGGCCAAGAAGCGCGGCGAGCCCATCCGCAGCCGCGCGATGCGCCGGACGGGCTTCAAGTTCTTGGAGTACGCGGCCCTCATCCTCGCGGCGTCGTTCCTCACCAACGCCTTCGCGGCGAGTCCTCTCGCGGGCCTCACGGCACTCCTCCAGCACGGCGTCATCCTCTACATCGCGCTCACCGAGATGATGTCCATCCTGGAGAACGTGACCGGCTCGCGGGCGGCCGCGCTCCGTGTCTGGGGATGGGTGCGGGGCCTTGGGACGCAGGCACCCGAGACCCTGCCCCCACCGGGGGCCGCCCCACCGGACGCGATCCCACCACCGGAGCCCACGGACACCGAGGCAGGAACGGACCGATGAGCCGCCTCCACCCCCTCACCGCCTCGATCCGTTGGCTCTGGCGAGAGCACGCCACGCCGATCATCCTGATCGCGGCCGTCGTCCTCGTGTTCGGGCTCGGCTACGGCCTCCGCGCCTGCACCGAGGCGGACGCCCCGCCTCCCCACCAGGTCGAGATCCAGTCCACCCGCGACCGCACCGACAGCACCGCCGCCCGCCTTCGGGACGACCTCTCCGACACCGACCGCGCCCTCTCCGGCGCCGAGACGGCCCTGGACTCCGCCGGGCGCGTCCTCTCCGAGCCCGTGGACACTCCGTCCATCGAGAGCGACGCGGACGCGCTCAGGACCATTCGAGACTAGACCCCAGAGTCATGACAGTTACCAAGCGCGGGACGCCGCCGGGCGAGTGCACCCCGCCGAACCACAAGGCGAAGCTCCGTTGCCCGTGTTGCGGAACGGAAGCCGAGGCAACCCTTGACGAGATCAAGGCGAGCACCGAGTGCCCGGTGTGCGAGTCCGAGATGGGGCTGATGCCGCCGCCCACACCGCAGGTCGTGCCAGTGCCAGTCCGGGGCCGGTTTCCAGGCGACATGCCGCCAATGCAACCGTGGTGGCATCCTCGCCCCGCGATTCAACCGAGGCGGCTAGATCGTGTGGCCCCACCGGACTACCTGCAATACCCTCGCGTCATCTGCTAGCCATGCGCCCCACCCTCCTCTTGCTCGCCTTCCTCGCCGCCTCCGCGTCCGCACAGATGGATGCCACCGAGGCAGGCACCACCGAGGCGACACCGATCACCCGCTCGGTCGTCATCACCCAGGACACCGCCGAGCCCACCCTCTACTCCTTCCGCCTCGACGGCATCCCGTACGCCGGGATCCCCAGCGCCGACCTCCGCCGTGCGGCCCGCAACACGCAGATGCGCGACACGCTCGCCTCTCGCCTCGCCCGCGCCCTCCGCCTGACCGCGCTGGCCCGCGACTCCCTCGCGAGCGCACGGGCGGGCCTGGATGCATCAGAGCGCACGAGCGAACGCCTTGCACTCGACATCGCCCGAGAGCGAGACGCCCACGACCGCGCCCTCGCCACCGAGGCGGCACGCGCCGACACTGCCGAGCGAGAGCGCAGAGGCGCCCGCCGCGCCCGCGACATCACCCGCCTCCTCCTCGGTGCCGTCGCGGTGGGATGGCTCGCCGACCGCACCGGGCTCCTCCGCTGACGCCGCCATGTCCAGAGAGACCCCGCGACTCCTCCCCCGCTCCCGCAGCGACTTCGCCCGCATCCGCTCTCGCGGTCTCGCCTCGTGGCTGACGTGGGCCACGCTGGAACAGGCCGTGGGCGATGTCCCACTGACGTGGTGGCAACGCCTGTTCCGCCGCGTCCTCTAGCGCTTGCGCCCTCATGCCTGACGCCTCCAACCCCCTCTCCATCTACCGCACCACGGACGGCTGGCGCTGGCGCCTCACCGCCGACAACGGCGAGATCGTGGATGCTGCCACGGAGGGCTTCCACGACCGCGCCGAGGCCATCGCCAACCTCCGCCGCTCGGTGGAACTCGGCACGCGCGCCCTCGCGATGATCGACGCGGAGACCGAACCGGAGGGGACGGATCCGAAGAGCACCGAAGCGCCGCCCGCACCCACCGATTCCATGCCCGATCTCGGATTCGACCAACCTCTCCGCGCCCTCTCCGGCGAACGCGCCGTCGCTGCCCAGGATGCGTTCGCCCGGTTCGTGAAGGAGCGGATCAACCCGGAGCGGTCCAAAAACCGCCTGTATCTGATCCCAGAACAGGCCGCCCGTGCCTGCTTCTCGTTCCTCCTCGACCACGAGCGCGAACAAGCCGCCCTCCGACGCCACGAGGGCCACCGCGAGGACGTGCTTCCCTCATGGTATGAGGTCGAGAACTACATCCGAGACATCCCGTGGTCCGCCGACGCCACCGAGGGGATGAAAACCCTTATCGCTGGCAACATCCGAGCGTTCGCGGGCACGCTCGGCATCTCCGACGACACCTGAGCCCATGCCTGAGATCGCCTACCCCATCACCGCCGTGGTCGTCGCGCTCCTTGCGCTGGCCTTCTTCGCGTTCGCCCTCTTCGGCGAGGGCGCGTGGATGAAGCGCCGACGCGTCGCCTCGGCTGCCCTCGCCACCGTCCTCCTCTTCGTCGCCGTCCTCCTTGGCAACGCGCCGGGGTGGCTCTCGCCGTAGACCGCCATGCCCGCCCTCGCCACTCTCCCCCCGATGCCCGCCATCCCCGAGGCGGCGAGCATCTACGCGAGCGACGCCTACGTGCCCGACCTCGCGCTAGAGGCATGGGTACGAGACGTGTTCATTACAGGCGACGCCAGTCCGGCCCTCGTCAACCGCGACCACGCGCACCTCGCACACGCCCGCGTCGCGTTCCTCTGGACACAGAGCCCGAACCGAGTTCGCCGCAAGGCCATAGCAGGGCGCGCGCACATCGGCGAGCCCCAAGGCTCCGACGCATGGGCCAAGGGCATGAAGGCCGACCACCTCACGCGTCTCTTCGGAGAGGTCCCCGACTTCTACATCACGCTCTCCTCCGGCTTCGTTCACGCCAGACTGGCGGAGGGCGACGAGGCGGCTGTCCTCGCCCTGATCGATCACGAACTCTACCACTGCGCTCCCGATACCCGAGACGGAGTGCCGCTCTTCACGCGTGACGGCAGGCCCAAGTGGTGCATTGCCCCGCATGATGTAGAGCAGTTCGTCGGCGTCACCCGCCGCTGGGGACCGCAGGGGGCGGGCGAGCGCGCGATGTACGATGCGGGAGAGCGCGGCCCTACGCTCGGACAGCCCAAGGTTGCGGGCCTCTGTGCCAACTGCCTCGCCGCTCACTGAATGTTGACTGCTGTTGACGAATGTGGCCTCGCTCACTGATCCGCAAAAACGCTACCTCGTCCAGAGGCTTGCGGTCTTCGATTCCCCATCGGAGGCTGCCGACGCACTGTTCGAGGAGCACGGCGTACGCATCGACCGCAGGCAGGCAGGCAACTACGACGCCGAACAGCCCCACGCCCGTCAACGCCTCGCCAAATCTCTCGTCGCCCTCTTTGACGAGACGCGTGAGCGGTTCACGCGCGAAGTGGAATCCATCCCCATCGCGCAGAAAGCCTACCGCCTCCGGCGCCTCGACGAGAACGAGCGCCAGGCCCGCCGGATGCGGAACCTCCGGCTCTCGAATGAGACGCTTAAACAGGCAGCCCAGGAGGTGGGCGGCGCTTTCGAGCCTGATTCTGGTGACAATGCTACAGACGGCCTCCGCGACTTGCTCCGCGCCTTCGACGCACTGGACCGCGATGTGGACGCTTCCTGACGCCACGAGCCCACAGGCACACAGCATCGCAGGCGCCACCGCGCGCCTGAACATCTGGCACGGCCCGGTGCGGTGCGGCAAGACCGTCGCCGCGAACCTGACATGGCTGCGCCGGATCGGCCACGCCGCACTCTCAGGCCAACCCGGCGACTTCCTCATGTGGGGCAAGACCGAGCGCACACTCAAGCGCAACGTCCTCGACCCCATCGGCGAATTTTTGGGCCCCTCTCGCTACAGCTACAACCGTGGTGATGGCGAGGCGGCCATCTTCGGCCGTCGCGTTCACATCGCGGGCGCGAACGACGAACGCGCGGTTGGCAAGATCCAAGGAGGCACCTACCTGGGCGCGTACGGCGACGAACTCGCCCTCACGCCCGACTCGTTCCGGTCGATGGCCCTCTCGCGGCTCTCGCTGCCGGGTGCGTTCCTCGTGGGCACGACCAACCCGGACGGGCCGTATCACACGCTCAAAACCGATTTTCTCGACCGTGCGGAGAAGCTGGACCTGGCCGCGTTCTCGTGGCCCATTGAGGCCAACCCGCATCTCCCGCGAGACTACATCGCCAACCTCAAGGCCGAGTACGGCGGGCCGGGTACGCTGTGGTACAAGCGCTTCATTCTCGGGCTCTGGGTCCAGGCGGCGGGCGCGGTCTACGAGCAGTGGAGCGAGGGTCATCACGTCTCCGCCGCGCCGCCGCGAGAGACCGAACCTACCGCCCGCGCGGTCGGCGTGGATTACGGCACGAGCAACGCCACCGCGTTCGTGCAGGTGGACGGATGGGCGGCAGAGGATGCCCGCCCCCTGTTCCACGTCCCCCGCGCCGAGTCCTACGACGGTCGCGCCGCCGGGCAGCGAACCGACGAACAGCACGCCGACGCCCTCGCGGCCTTCCTCGCGCCGCTTCCAGCAGGCACGCCGGTCTACGTGGACCCGTCGGCGGCGTCGTTCATCGCTGTGCTGCGCAACCGAGGCGTGTACGTTCGCGACGCCGACAACGCGGTGTTGGACGGCATCCGCTACGTCTCCGCCGCGCTGGGTTCACCAGAGGCCACCCCCTCGGTCCCTGCCCGACTCACGGTTCACCCGGATTGCACCGACCTCCGGCGGGAGTTTGCGGCCTACGTGTGGGACGAGCG
>JBCCPW010000062.1:0-11357 GCA_039024735.1 Bacteroidota bacterium | reverse complement strand
GTTTGAATCCGAACTGTTCGGTCACGCGAAGGGCGCCTTCACGGGCGCCGCCGCCGACCGCGTGGGCCGCTTCGAGAGCGCCGCCGGGGGCACGCTCTTCCTAGACGAGATCGGCAACACGGAACCCACCGAGCAGGCCAAGCTGCTGGCCGCGCTCCAGCGCCGCGAGATCGTCCGCGTGGGCGACCCGAAGCCGCGCCCGATCAACGTGCGCCTCGTCAGCGCGACCAACGAGCCCGTCCACGAGCGCGTGGCGCAGGGCACCTTCCGGCAAGACCTCCTCTACCGCATCAACACGGTGGAGCTGTTCCTCCCGCCGCTCCGCGAGCGGGGCGACGACATCGACCTCCTGGCGGATCACTTCCTCGCGCGCTACGCCGAGGCGTACGGCCGCCGCGTGGACGGCTTCACCGAGGCGGCGCGAGGCGCTCTCCGGCAGTACGCGTGGCCGGGCAACGTCCGCGAGCTTCAGAACACCATCGAGCGCGCCGTGGTGCTCGCCGATGGCACCGAGGTGGACGAGGGCGACCTCCGCTTCTCCGCCACGCCGCCCGCCTCGGGGGACGCCTCGGCCCTCGGAACGGGCACGCTGGACCTCGAAGAGATCGAGCGTGCAGCGGTCCGGCGGGCGCTCTCCAAGCACGGCGGCAACATCACGCACGCCGCCGAGGAACTGGGCCTGACGCGCAAGTCGCTGTACCGCCGGATCGAGAAGTACGGCCTATGAGCCCCGATGCACTCCCGCGCCTCTGGCGCCGCACGCGCGTCCGCCTCGGGCTGAGCCTGGGGCTGCTCGCTGGGCTCGCCATCGAGATCGGTGCCGTGCTGGCCCGAGGCGGGCCGACGGGCCTCGTGGTGGCGGTGGCGCTGGGCGTCGGGCTCGTGTGGGTGGCGGGCCGCATTGTCCGGCAGGCGGAGCGCCCCGCGCGCGACCTTCGGCGGTTCCTCGACAGCGTGCGCGCGGACGACATGTCGGTGCGCTTCTCTTCGTCCGGGCACGATCCGTTGATGGACGCCCTCGCGGACGCGTTCGAGACGGTGAGCGAGGCGTTTCGGAAGGTCCGCGCCGAGCGCGAGGAGCAAGCGGGCTATCTGGAAGCCGTGGTGCGGCACGTGGGCGTCGCGCTGGTGGGCTTCCGCACCGACGGGACCGTGACGCTGTTCAACCTCGCGGCTGGCCGAACGCTCGGCATCCCGCGACCTCGCTCCGTGGAGGCCCTTCGGCAGCGGGCTCCAGAGACGGCGGCCGCACTGGAGCGCCTCGCGCCCGGCGAGCGCGTCCTGATCCGCCTCGATGCCGAGGACGGACCGAAGGAGTTGGTGGCGTACGCGACGCGCTTCGTGATCGCGGGCGAGAGCCACACGCTGGTGTCGTTGCAGGACATCCGGCAGGAACTGGAAGCGCGTGAACTGGAGGCGTGGCAGCAACTCACGCGCGTGCTCACGCACGAGATCACCAACTCCGTCGCGCCGATCGCCTCGCTCGCAGGCACCGCGCAGACGCTCCTCGCGGGCGATCACACGGACGATGTGCAGGAAGCGCTCGGCACCATCGAGCGGCGGAGCCGGGGGCTGGTCGCTTTCGTGGACTCCTACCGGACGCTGGCCCGTCTCCCACAACCGACCCCGCGGGTGGTGCCCGCCGCAGAGCTTCTGGGCGACGTGGCGATGCTGATGCGCGCGAGCACGGAGCACGTCACCATCTCGGTGGAGGTGGAGCCAGATGGTCTGGAGATCGTCGCCGACCCGGACCTGATTGAGCAGGCGCTCGTCAACCTCGCGCTGAACGCCGCCGAGGCGATGGAATCCACCGAGGGTGCCACGCTCCGCCTTCGCGCGTTCGTCGGCGCGACGGGGCGTCCGGTGGTGGAGGTGACGGACAACGGGCCGGGCCTGCTCCCCGAGGTGCTGGACCGGGCCTTCGTGCCGTTCTTCTCCACTAAGACGACCGGCAGCGGGATCGGGCTGAGCCTCTCGCAGCGGATCGCGCGGCTGCACGGCGGGACGCTCACGGTCGCCTCCGAACCCGACGTGGAGACGACGTTCACCTTCCGACTCTGATCTCGGTGTCGTCCCGCCTCGGTGCCTTCGTTGCGTCACCGAGGCGGGCGCGGGAGAACCGGGCGCGGCGCGGTCGTCGCGAGACGAAACACCTGTCCGTCGGCTATGTCGCCTCACCGTGCGACAGGATCGTGACGAACGACGCCGGATCCAGGATCTGGACCTCGCTGAATGTTCCCAGGACGAGAAGGTCTCGGTCTCCTGTCACAACAGCCCGTGCACCACCCGCCACCGCGAGGGCGAGAAACATGTCGTCCTTGGGATCTCGGCTTGCGGTCACCTCCACGTCAACTTCTACCCACGTCGCCCGGGCCACCAGGGCCGCGAGAAACCGATCCCGCTCGTCTCGGGTGACGTACCGCTCGAACTTCGGGCGGGACAGCACCTCTGCTAGTTCACCGAGCGTCGCGTCCGATAGCAGCAGGTCGCCGTGTTGCTGCGCACGTGCGACGGCCTCAGCCGGAACAGAGCGCCGCGACAGAAGCGCGCTGATGAGGACGTTGGTGTCCACGACGTACCGTGTTCGGTCACGCCTCGGTGTTCTCGTCGACATTGTCGCGGAGCAGATCGGCGAGCACGTCGTCCGTCAAGCCTCGTGCCTCCGCGTTGGCCGCGATCTCGTCCATCACGGTCTCAAGCGATTCAGGTTCTTGGGTCGCCTCCCGAAGGCGGAGGCTCAGCAAGGCGTCCAGTTTCCGCTGTTGATCGCGCGGCGCCTCGCGGTACGCACGAGCAGCGTCGGACGTCACACGGATGCGAATCGACTCGGCAGGCATGGCAGGCGTGAGGGTCTAGACCGCATGGTACGGCGCATGACACCGACCGATCCCCGCCTCGGTGTCACCGCCTCACCGAGGCGGGTGCGGGAGAACCGGGCGCGGCGCGGCCCGTTGCCCTCGCATGAGCGTCTTCGTCCGGCTCCAGAAGCTCCTCCCGCAGCACGGCCTCTCGCGGCTGGCGGGGCGCCTCGCGGCGTCGGAGGGGTGGATCCGGGGACCCCTCATCCGGACGTTCGCGCGGGCCTACGACGTGAACATGACCGAGGCGGAGCGGCCTGATCTCGCAGACTATCGCTCCTTCAACGACTTCTTTTCGCGGGCGCTCGTGTCCGGCGCCCGGCCCATCGATCCGGCGCCCGGCGGCATCGTGAGTCCCGCCGATGGCGTCGTCAGCCAAACGGGACGCATCACGGACGGCCAGTTGCTCCAGGCCAAGGGCATCCGCTACTCGTTCGAGGCGCTGGCGGACGCGTGCGCGGACCCCGTGTTCGAGGGAGGCGCCTTCGCGACGATCTACCTCTCACCGAGCGACTACCATCGCGCCCACCTGCCCGTCGCGGGCCGCCTCGTGCGAACGGTCGCGATCCCCGGTGCGTTGTTCTCCGTCAACGCCACCACCGAGGCGGGCGTGGAGGGCCTCTTCGCGGTCAACGAGCGGCTCGTGATGCGCTTCGAGACAGACCTCGGGCCGATGCTGGTCGTCATGGTCGGCGCGATGATCGTGGCGAGCATCGAGACGGTCTGGGAAGGGCCGCGCTCGCCGTACCGCACACGCGTGGTGACCGAGCACGACCTCGCGTTCCAGACCGGCGACGAGATCGGGCGGTTTCTGCTCGGCAGCAGCGTGGTGCTCGCCTTCGAGAACGGCCGGGCGGCTCTGCGCGACGGCCTTGCGGCGGGGACCGTGCTTCGGATGGGGGAGCGGATCGGCCGGGCGGTCTGACCGGTCTCCGCCTCGGTGCCTCCAGAACCGGGGCACCGAGGTGGGTGCGAGGCGCAGCGTGTCTACCTTTGTACCGAATGGCCTTGCCGAACGTGAGCAGCACCCGCACATGGAGGATAGCCTGTGCAGCGCTTGCCGTAGGGCTGGCCATCAGCGGATCCGCTCGATCCCAGGATTTACCCTGTCCAATTTGAGGAGTTGTATTCGGACGATAGTCCCGCGATTGCCGCCGATCTGGACCAGGACGGCCGCGATGAGATCCTGTTCTACGGGCGGTTCGAGGGCGTGAGGGCCGTTACCATCACGACACAGACAGGCGGTGGTCTGGGGCAGGTCAACGTCGATTCGGCCATTCTCCGGCCGACGGCCTTGGATGTCACCGGAGATGGGCTCCTTGAGGTGCTGACGCCCTTCTACCGGAACGACTCTCTCTGGGTCCGGGTCACAGATCGGGAAGACCGGGATCTCTTCTCAGTCTTTCTTGCGACGGGGCTGCCACGCATCGACGACGACGGGAGTTTACTGCCGTGGGATCCGAGAAGCCCATCGCTCTTCGTTGAGGATGTTGATGGGGACGGAGAGGGGGAATTCGTCGCGTTGCTCTCAACGAACCTTGCACGTGCTCCCCGAGGTCTTCGGGTGTACGAGTTGCCGGGCGGTGAGCGCGTCGGAGAAGTCCTTGTGGGTGCACCACCGGGTATGGTCGGAGTCCTAGACGTAGACGTGGACGGCCAACGGGAGATCATCTTCCGGTCGAACGCACCAGACAACGAGGCGTCGCTGGGAGGACTCTCGGATGCCACGGCCTACGTTGGCGCTTTCGACGTGTCGCTCGAGCCGTCTCTTCGGTGGGCCGAGCCCGTCGGCGGGGTTCGCGATCGTGTGCAGGCGTGGATCGCGGATCTCGACAGGGACGGGCGTGAGGAGATCATCGCTGCACGCCTGAGCCGACAGGCGGGTCCGGGTACGATCACCATTCACTCCCCGAGCACAGGCACGATCGAGAGCACGTTCACGGTCCCGATGCGCGGGGTTGCTCTTCTCGCCCCTTCCTCTGACCCTGACGCCACCCCGATGCTAGCCCTCTTGCAAGAGGACGGCACAGTGCACCTACACGACGGCCAGATGCGCCTGGTCCGGAGCCGTCGGCTCCCTCGTGGGATCTGGCGTGGCCTTCACGGAGACGGGCAAGGGGGGCTCGTTGTCACGTCTCAACACGGCACCGTCTGGCTCGACGACCGGCTCCGCATTCGGGCACTCGATCCAGAGATCACGGGACTTGTCTTGGATACATCAGGGTCTGTTCGGCCGGTCTCTGCTGGGTCGGGCCAGCCTTTGAATACGCTCGCCTTGAAAGGAAACATCACGACGATTCTCCGACCTGCCTCCAACCTGTGGTGGTGGGTGTATCGCTACTGGAGCGTTGCAGCGGCTTTGCTGACAGTGGGGCTCGGATTTGCGTTTGGAAGTGGGCTGTGGCGGCTCCAGCGCCAGAACCGGGTGCTCCAGCAACAACTCGACACCTCCGGGAACAGCGCGTCCAACGCCGAGGCGTGGCGGCTGACGGCGCGGCGTGTAGCACACGACCTCCGCAACCCGCTCACGAGCATACTCCTCAACGTAGAGCAGCTTCGGGCCACGGCACACGCGGCAGGAGCCGGCCAAGACGCGGATCGGTATGCACAACGGATCAACGAACGCGTAGAGCGCCTACGGCGCGTCACCCGCAACTTCCTCAAGCATCTCGACCTCGAAGCCGTCGCGCTCACCGATCTCCGCCTCGGTGCGTTCACCGAGGAGGAAACCGACCGACTTCGACGCGACATGCCGCCCGACATCCAACTCACGGTAGAGGTCGAGGATGTGATGATTCGGGCAGACCGCGAGCAACTTGCCTCGGCCCTCGACAACCTCGTCTCGAACGCCCTCGACGCCCTCCCAGATGGTGGGCGCATCACGGTCAGCACGTACGCAGCACGAGGCCTGCGCCTTGGAGCGGACCCTGCGCCGCGCGATTGGGGCGTCCTGGAGATTCGCGACAGCGGGACCGGGATCGCACCCGACCTTCTCGGCCGTGTGTTCGACCCCGGCGTGACTGGCAGCGAGGGCGGATCCGGATACGGACTCGCCGTCGTGCGCAAGATCGTGGCCGACCATGACGGTTACATCGAGGTCGAGAGCGAGCCGGGCGCAGGGACCGTGTTCAGCCTGTACCTGCCCGCCGCCGATGCCCCTGCTCCCCACTCCCCGCCCGAGGCGGACGGACCGGATGTCTGATGCACGTGCTCCTGACGGCCCTACCGGCCGCGTTCTTGTCGTGGACGATGACGCCGATATACGGGAATCCCTCCGCGAGCTTCTCGAACGAGTCAACCACACGGTCGTGGAAGCACCGGATGGGAAGACCGCCCTGGACGTGGTCGACCGCGATCCGCCGGGACTCGTGCTGCTGGACCTGGATCTCCCGCGTATCCGCGGGATGGAGGTGCTAGAACGACTGACCGAGACGCACCCCGCCCTGCCGGTTGTAATCGTGAGCGGACGGGGAGGCGTCCCAGAAGCCGTGCAGGCCACCAAGCTAGGAGCGTACGACTACCTCGAAAAGCCTGTCGAGGCGGCCCGGGCGCTCCTGACAGTGCGGAACGCGCTGGAGCGTAGCCAGGTGACACGCGAGCGAGACCTCTTACTCACCGAAGCCCGCGAGCGTTACCAGATGGTAGGAGCAAGCGCTCCGATGCAACGGGTCTACCGACAGATCGAGAAGGCGGCCTGTGTACCCTCTACGGTCCTTATCACAGGGGAAAGCGGGACAGGCAAGGAGCGTGTAGCACGAGCGCTGCACCTTTCAGGGCCACGGGCAGTCCAGCCGTTCGTAGCCGTCAACTGTGCCGCGCTCCCGGACGATTTGGTAGAGAGCGAGTTGTTCGGGCACGAGAAGGGAGCGTTTACCGGGGCGCACGCACGGCGCGAGGGTGCGTTCGAGCGGGCAGGCTTGGGAACGCTCTTTCTGGACGAGGTAGGCGACCTGGGGGCGTCGGCTCAGGCAAAGGTGCTGCGGGCGCTCGAAGAGCGGGAGGTGCGTCGGGTAGGCGGACGGGGCATAGTGCCGGTGGACGCCCGGATCGTCGCGGCGACTAACCGGGATCTTCAAGAGGAGGTGGAGGTGGGGCGGTTCCGTGAGGACCTGCTCTACCGGCTGGATGTGCTCTCGATCTCCCTGCCGCCGCTGCGGGACCGTCGGGAGGATGTTCCGGACCTCGTGCACCACTTGCTCGGCGAAATCGCCAGGGCGCACGGGACATCGCCGCAGAAGATCGAACATCCGGCGCTGGTGGCACTCGCGCGGCGCGAGTGGCCAGGAAACGTGCGGCAACTCCGCAACGCAGTGGAACGGTTGGTGGTGATGGGCACGGAGGAGGCAATCCGTGCGGCGGACGTGGAATGGTCTCAGGCTGGGCTTCTGGCGCCAGAGGCCAGGGTGGAAGACCTGCGGCTGGCTCGCGAGGCGTTCGAACGAGCACACATCGATCGAGTCCTGGCGTCCCACGGCGGACGTGTCCGGGAGGCGGCCGAGGCCCTTGGCATCGACCGATCAAGCCTATGGCGCCGGTTGAAGTCCTGAGAAGAGGCGTTGCATAGGTGCCATCGTCTGTTGCACGAATGCAACAGAGCGCATCTGCAGGTCGCCATAGCGGGCGAGAACGGGGGCTGGGATTCCTGGCACGGTGCTTTCAATAGCACGCGCATTCACCTTTCCCTTTCTGCCATGTGGGCTCGTCTTTCTCCCGCCTTCGTATTGACACTCTCGCTTGCTCTACCGGTGTCGGGCCAGACCGAGACCAAGCTGGTTCCCTCGGACGGGGCGACCTATGACACGTTCGGCCGGGCGCTCGACATTGACGGTGATGTGATGGTCATCGCAGGGAGTGGAGAGGACTTCGGCCAGTCGAGCGCTTGCGGGTGCGTGTGGGTGCGTGTGGGTGTACCGACGCATTGCTGGGTCGTGGATGCAAGAGGCACGACTCCAACCCACCGATGTCGTTCGTGGGGATTTCTATGGCCGCCAGGTTGCAGTCAGCGGCAACGTGATTGCCGTGGGTTCCCGAAAAGACGACGACTCGGGGTCCAACAGCGGGAGCGTCTACGTCTTCCGCTATGACGGCTCTGGCTGGAACCAGGAGGCGAAGCTGGAGGCCTCAGATGCAGCACTCGGGCTGAACTTCGGCCACGACCTCGACGTGAGTGGAGATGTCCTGCTCGTGGGCGCCACAGCAGAGGACCAGGGGACGTTTTTCGGGAGCGCGTATTTCTTCCGCTGGGACGGCACCGCGTGGACCGAGGAGCAAATCGTGCGGCCAACCGACGTGGCCATCCAAGACCGGTTCGGCAAGGTGGTAGCCCTTGATGGAGACCGGGCGCTCGTGGCCTCGTACCAAGACGACGATGGAGGAACCAACAGCGGAACGGTCTATGCGTTTGCGTGGGACGGACAGGCGTGGACGAGCGACGGGACGATTCGACCCTCCGATGCGGCTGCCGACGACGCCTTCGGGTTTCGGATGGGCCTCGAAGGCGACGTGGCCGTTGTTGGAAGCCTAGGTGACGATGACAACGGCTCGTTGAGCGGGAGTGCCTATGTCTTCCGGCGAGGAGCGAGCGGGTGGGGTCAAGAAGCCAAGCTGCTGCCGAACGACGGGGCTGCAGGGGACCGGTTTGGGTATGCCGTGGACTACAGTGAGGGCCGCGCTCTCATTGGGCCTCGCCTGAATGGGATTGGCAAGGCGTACGTGTTCCGGGAGGCAGGAAGTACCTGGACACAAGAAGCGGTGTTGGCTGCTAGCGATGGGAGCAGCGGAGATCGATTCGCCTGGGGAGTCGCGCTCGACGAAGAGACGGTGGTGGTGGGTGCCTCCCTGGACGACGACAATGGATCTCAGTCAGGTTCGGTTTACGCCTACACCCTGGAGCCGATCCACCAGCCGATGCGGGTCGCCCACTACCCGCTCAACAGCAATGCCATCGATTTCAGCGGCACCGGCAACGATGGGACGGTCGTCGGCGCAACGCCTGTGGCGGATCGCTTCGCTCAACCCGACAGCGCCTATGCCTTCGATGGCAACGATTACATCGAGGTGCCCAGCGACGCCAGCCTGGATCTGAGCACGTTCACGGTGACGGCCTGGTTCAAGATGGACCAGGTACAGAATCAGGCCATCGTGGTCAGGGGCGAGAGTGATGTCGAGGACCTGACGCAGTATGGCCTGTTCGTGTACAAGGACCCGCCCGTTCCAGGGTGGCGGCTTCGAGGCTGGATGGAGGGCGCCGGCGAGGTTCAGTACATCTTGCTAAGCGATACACAGCTTGAGGCGGATCGGTGGTACTTCGCGGCGTTGACTCGGGCAGAAGACGGTCAGTACCGGCTCTTCCTGGATGGCGGCCTCGAGAAGGAACTGAGTAGCACGGGACTGCCCGGCCCTGTCGACACCCGCTTGTTCATCGGGGCCCGCACGAATGAGGGGTCCGTGGATCAGTACTTCCGGGGGGACATCGACGACGTGCAGATCTACAACTACGCGCTTACCCCAGAGGCGCTGGAGGACCTGTATGGAGGGGATACCGACGGAGATGGGATTCCGGATCTCGTCGACAACTGCCCCTTCGACGCGAACCCGGACCAGGCCGACTTCGACGGGAACGGCGATGGGGATGCCTGTCAGGATCTTTCGGTGGTCGTCTTTGACCCTTCTCTCGACGCGAACGGCGACATCCGTCTTGACCACCGGCACAATCAAGCCCGCATCTTCTGGACGGATGTCGCGGGGACCTCTGGGGATGCGTTCGTCAAACCGGCAAGTCAGCTCGCCCAGATCGAGACGCCCGTCATGGACGTCATTCCTGTACTGGGCACGACCGAGGTCGGCGGTGGTGAAGGCTATGGGGTTCGCGGCCCGAGCTACTTCGGATCGGGTGGCTCTGCGTACAAGATGATCGATGGCTACGAGCGGCTGCGGCTTCCTCTAGACCCCAGCGTCGTCGCTGCGGGTAGCTACGCTACGTCGGCCGATGTTCGCTTCCGCGTGTCCAACCAGGGCGCTACCGCTCGGCTGGTTGCGTCCTATCTGGGGGAAGCCGTAGGCGACACCACTGTTGTGCTCGCAGCCGGGGATCGTGTGCTTCTTTCCTTCGACTTCGGAGTGCCGTTCGACGCGCTCACACTCTCGACGGAGGCAGGGAGCTACTCCATCACAAACCCAACTCGCCTCTACATCCATACTCCGACACAGGCTCCTTCCGTCACCTGGGTTGCCTTGTTCAGTAGCGGTGCTGTAGGGGACGTAGCGACGTTGACGGCGTCTACCAATACAGTGCTGATGGCAGACCTGCGGGTGCAGGTCTCGGATGACCAGGGAGCCACGCATGTGATCACGGTCCCTGCTGGCACACAGCAAGGGTCGGCAGAAGTGCTTGTGACGGCTCCGACCGTGTTCACCATCACAGCGCTGGACGATCCCACAGGCCTCGTCCATGTGGCACGCAGCGAAACGATCAGCGCACCAGATCTAGCCCCGACCGGCTACCTCGCGCTCCGCCACAAGCACAACAAGGTCACCTTCGAGCGAGCAAACTTCGGCGGCGACGGCGTCACTTCCGTCAAGCCTGCGAATGGCCTCGCCGTGCTTGCGGGCGACGTGTCGCAACTGTCCGCACATCGCGGCGGGGCGACGGCATTCTTCTCGGTAGGTGGAGGCGAAGGGATTGGCGTCGCGAACGGGACGCACGCCAAGTATCTCGATACGGACGAGTCGGTCCGTCTCGCAGCCACAGCGCCAGGCTCCGTCTGGACGAATGCCCACCTGTCTTTCCGGGCCCAAACAGCGACTGCCACCGCTGAGTTCACGACCTACTTGGCTGGGCAAGAGATCGCCGCCCAAACAGTGGCCCTCGTGAGTGGAAGCAACGGCTACACCTTGGTGTCGCCAGAGGCGTTCGATGAAGTGATGGTGGCTGTGGTCGATGGGGTACTGAGCCTGAAGAACTCAGTCTTCTACGGGCAGAGCCATGACGCGAGTGCAGCCAAAGGCGGCGACGCGACGACCGACCGACAGGCCCAGGTCGACATGCACGAGGAGAGCCCCTATGCCTACGTGCTGGAGCCGAACTTCCCGAACCCATTCGGCTTCGCCACTACGCTCCAGTACGCGCTGCCCGAGGCGCAAGATGTCCACCTGGCCATCTACGATGCGCTGGGCCGTGAGGTGACGGTGCTCGTGGATGAGGCCAAGCAGGCTGGGATTTACCAAGTCACCTGGGAAGCCGGTGGATTGCCCAGCGGTGTCTACCTGAGCAGGATGGAAGCAGGGTCGTTTGTGCAGACGCGCCGCTTGCTGCTCGTTAGATAAGCCCCTGTAGCCATACCGAGCGACGTCACGTGCTCTGGATTCGGCGAGGCAACAGTCGAACATCAGAGATGGAGTCCTTGCTGCGCGGTCACGAAGCTGCCATTCGGACTCTCTCCAGACGTTCTCTCCGGGTCCTCGAGCTTCGGTAAACGCCCCGCCTCGGTGCCTCCAGAG
>JBCCPW010000061.1:0-11446 GCA_039024735.1 Bacteroidota bacterium | reverse complement strand
GTGAAGTAGAGGCCTGCGTCATCTGCACCGGTTCGCCGCGCGATGCCCCACTTCGTCGTGATTGCGCCTGTGTCGTCCACCTCGCCGAGTGAGATCGCCGAGCCCCACCTCCCTCCCGGAGAGGAATACAACCCGAGCGCGGCGTCTTCGGCCTCGACAATGATCTCGTCGTTCTCCAGAGCGGAGACCTGGAGAGACCGGTCCTCGCCTCGAACGTGGATTTCCGCCAGCGGCGCATTCGTGTTGAGGCCGAACCCGCCAGCAGCCCGGACGAGGAACTGGTGAGGGCCGGTCGAGACGAGAGAGTCGGTGAACGGTCGCGAGTCATCGGACCATGCGAAGGTGCCGTTGTGGGCGGCGCGAGCGTAGTGCCCCCCGGCGAAGCTGTAGTCTCCTCGGGCCTGATTCCCTCTGCCTCCCGGAACCGTACTCCAGGAGCCGCCAGCAGTGTTCTGAAGTCCGCCCCCGACGGTGCTGCGCGAGCTACTCGCGATGTTGCCAAAGCCGCCTCCCACTGTGCTGTTGCCGCCGCTGGCTGTGTTGCTGTCGCCACCTGATACGGTGCTAGTCCCGCCGCTAGCCGTGTTGAACTGGCCGCCTCCAACCGTACTGGAGGCGCCACCAGCCGTGTTCGAGGCACCGCCGCCAACCGTCCCGTAGATCTCAGTCACCGTGTTTGGGAAGCTGAGGCTCCCTCCACCTGAGATCGTCGCGCCGCCCACGTCCGGGCCGATGGAGTTGGCAGGCGAGCCGCCCACCAGATTCGGCCCGCGCCGATCAGAGGACCGACTGGGCGTCACCGTAAGTCCGTAGAGTCCGAGCGCGTACGGAGCTGCGCCGAACGCCGTCCGCGGCCCGAGCACCTGCGTGCCCCCGCCGGAGGTCACCGAGACTTCCAGCCACAGCGGACGGCCCAGAGCGTCCGGCAGCGCGGTCACCGCCCCGAGGCGGACCGCGAAGGAGCCGCTGGCATCGGGCGTGACCGTCTTGGCCTCGGTCCAGATGGCGGTTCCATCAGACGCCGATTCGAAGAGTGCAAACGTGACATCGGTCGCGTCGGTGACGGGCGTACCGTCGTCCTGGAGGATGCCCTGGAAGGGGATCTCGCGGGAGACGAGAGTCTGCGCCGAGGCGGGCACAGCGAGAGCGAGGAGTGTGGCGAGAGCAACGAGACGAGACATGGGCGGGAGGGGTGGTCTACCCTTCCACTCGGGCTCGCGCGGGTTCGGGGATCACGCGCGATGCGTTTTTGTCCAGACCCGCCTCGGTGGTGCCGCCTCGGTGGTACCTCCTCGGGAGCACCGAGGCGGGAGACGGCCCTCTCCGGGAGGCGTCCCGTTTCCGAAGACCTCCTGTGCACCGAGGCGGACACCCGGCCGCCGACCACGAACCACAGAGAGACTCGTCGTCTGTGGGGTCTCCGATGCCCCCGGTCTCGGGTCCCCTCGCTCTCTGCTCCAGCACCGAGGCGGAACGACGTCCCCGGTACCGCCCGCACGTCCCAGACGAGCGGCACCCCGCCAGCCGGAGCCGACGGGGTGCCGAGAATGCACGAGAGCGTGCAGCCTCTATCGGAGGGCGATCAGCGCACGACCGTGAGGCGGCCGGTCTCGACGCGGTCGCCTGCGACGAGGCGCCACACATAGACACCCGCCGGGAGGTCCCGGCCGAGCGTGACCGTGTGGGCGCCCGCCTGGAGCGGTCCGTCCAGCACGGAGGCCACCTCGCGGCCTCGCACGTCGTAGAGCGCGATGGACACGTCAGCGTCGTCGGCGAGGCCGAAGGCGAACGTGGCCGCGCCGCGCGTCGGGTTGGGCGCGAGGCGCACCTCCTCAGCCGCGACGGAGAGGGTGCCCATCTTCACCGTCTCGTCGACGATCTCGATGTCCTGCCAGTCGCTCGCCACGAGGCCCTTGGCAGCGGCGGACGCCACCGTGGCCGAGGCGACCGATCCGGTGATCGCCTGCGACTGCTTCGTGATTGTGAAGGACGCCGTCCCGCAGATCTCCGACATGGAGGGATCGGCCTCGTTGAAGGTCCCCGCGAAGAACGTGTACGTGTACGAGCCGTCGTCCACGCGACCCGGGACGCGCTGGTTGTATCCGGCCGTCAGGACGGAGTTGGCCGGCACCATCACGGTGCGGGGGCGCCGAACCTGCACCGTGGTGCCGTTCTCGTTCGTGACGCGCGCCCAGATGTCCACCATCGCAGGCGTGGGGACTTCGAGGTTGTTGATGCCGTAGACGAACCGAATGCGCCCGCCTGAGGAGGGAGCGGTGAGGCCGGACCTTGGGGCCACCTCGAATCCATAGGCGCACACGGGCGGTGGCACCATGTTGCCCGTTCCGGCCAGATCCACGGTCACCGTGGCCTCGTCCATGTCGTTGCTCGCGATGGTCAGCGTGCCCGCCTGGGGGCCCGCGGCCGTCGGGGCGAACTCCACCACGACATCCTGGGTCATGCCCGGAGCGATGGTGCCGGCCATCCCGCCGTCCGTGATGGCGAACTCACCACCGGCCACGGCGATGCTGGAGACCATGAGGGGGCCGTCTCCCTCGTTGGTGATGGTGACGGTCTGCTGATCGGATGAGCCCACGTCCACGGTTCCGAAGTCCACCGAGGCGGTGGAGACGGCAATCTCAGGCGCTGTCATGCCCCCTCCGGCAGGCATCTGCGTGCCAAATCCGAGGGCGTCGATGGAGAACTCGAACTCCGTCGTGCCGACATCGCCGTCGCCGGGGACTTGCACGAAGGTGAACACGAAGTTGATGACCTGGGAGAAGTCCGGGGTGTTGGGGCCGCTGCGCAGCATCACGTCGAGCGGGATGCTGACCGGGATGTAATCGCCACCGGTGTCGCCCACTCGGATCACCTCGCGTGCTTCAAAGAGACCGCTGCCTTCCACCGTCTGGAGGCTGATCTCCATGACGGCCGGGCCGTTCGTGCGGAGGAAGAAGTTGTAGGCGTCCGTCGCGGAGATATCGATGGGAGCACCGGGGAAGGAGGTACCGAAGCCTGCGAACCCGCCGAACTCGTCGCCGTCGATAGCGCCGCTGAAGGCGTTCGCGGAGCCATCGGGGGTGTCCATGGTCGCAGATGCCGTGATTCCCTCACCACCCGCGAAGTAGAAGAACCCGGCGGTGTCGGAGTAGTCGCCGCTGTCGAAGTCAAATGCCGCGAGGTCGGACTCAAAGCCGAGGCCCTCCACGACCATGATGTTGTCGAGGCGGATCTGGGTCTCCTGCGTCCCGTTGTCTCCGTCGCCGATGGCATTGTTGGGCCCGACGGTGAAGACGTACTGGAACACATCGTCGAGGTCGAAGACGGCCGCGTTGGTGGGGAAGAACGAGGCGAGGTCGATCCAGTAGCGCTGCCACGTGCCGTCGCCGTCCACGAAGCGGAAGACGCTGCGGAACTCGCCCTCACCGCCTCCGCCGGTGTTCTGGAAGTTGGCTTCGAGCTCGAAGGTGCCCGTAGCGGCCGCGTCGATCACGACCACGGGGCGGGTGAAGCCGCTGATGTCCACCGCGCCGCCATCGATGGGCTGGCCGAAGCCGGTGAAGCCGCCGTACTCGTCAATGTCCACGTCGAACTGGACGGCGAAGCCGGTCCCATCCGGGGTGTCGGTCGTGAGCGAGAGGGCGCCGGCCTCGCCGCCGCCGAAGACGAACTCGCCGGGGCCGATGGTCTCGTCCTCGAAGTTGTCGATGAGGACGGGCTGGGCCACCGAGGCGGGGGCCAGGGCAAACGCCACGAACAAGGCGAGCGCTGGCGTGAGAAGGGACAGTCGGTTGTGAGTCATGTCAGAGGGAGGAAGGGGACGCAGAACATACCCGGAAAACCTTTTCATAACAAGCGGAAGCCCTTCCATCATGGGTCTGTCGAGCCCCCGCCTCGGTCCCGGGACTCACCGAGGCGGGACCGCATACTCGGCCACACGGGCGTCTCTGTTCTCCTCGTGTCCTCCCGACCGAGTGGAGGGACCTACGTTCGGAAGGCTCATGACTCACTTGGGGCTCTTCACCACCCCGCGACCGGATGCTTCGGTTGGCGGGGCCTGCCCTGAGCGTAGCCGAACGGGCTCTCTCGGAATGACACGAATCGAGACCATGCAAATAGCCCAGGGTGGGGTGCACCGAGGCGGGTGGTCCCGTGCGGCACCGATTCCTCAGAACATCACCCGCCGCATCCGGCGGCAGACGAGCTGGACGCCCGTCAGAGCACGGCGGCCTCCGAGCGCCTTGTGGTGCAGGATGATCTGCTGCGCGGCATGGCTCCTCGGGCATTCGGAGGGCGGCTGCCACGTCCCGCAGTTGGTGCGCTCGAAGCGGGGAGCGGCAATCCCGACCGGGCGTGCCCACTCGGGCACCCGCTTGGCGCCGACGCGAATGGCCCCGAACACGGGGTTCGCCTCGAATGTGGCGGTCAGCCCCTTGACGATGTCCTGGCGTTGCCCTCGCCCGCCTCGGGCGCAGACCTGGACGGAGGTCACGTAGCCTTCGTGCCGTCCCCATTGCCACCCCTGCCGAAACCGCCTCGGACGCTCTACGCTGCGGAGCGACCGCCCTCGTCCCTCGCACCCATTCCATTCCTGGGTCCGCTCGCGCTGGATCGTCTCCCGCTCAGTCTGTGGAGGATTCAGTGTCATCTCCAGACCGGTCACGGAGACGAAGCAGGGTTCGTCTCCTCGCTCCCCAAATGTGAACCGGTTGAACGTGTGAAACCGATACGGCACCCTTCGGGGAAGCCGAACGGTGTGTGCGGATGCCGTCCCACTGACATCTGCGAGAACGGGAGGGGTATCGCGAGAAAACACCGACCCCGCGTACGCATACCCGACCGGCAGAGAGTAGGGGGTACCGAAGTTGTCGGCACGGGAAGAGTACGGTGTCTGAGCCCAGACGCTCGCTGCGGTAACCGACAAGACAAAGAGGAGCAGGGCGGAGCGCGTCATGGAAAGGGGAGAGGGTGGCTCCTTCTCCATACGTGAGGCTCGCGGACGGGGGACCATGCCCGCCCGCCTCGATGGCTCCACCGCTCCACCGAGGCGGACCGGGGAGTGCTACCGCACGACGGTCATCTGGCGCGTCGCCGTGCCGCTCGGGCTCTCCACGCGCACCACGTAGACGCCCGGCGCCAGACCCGCCACCGGCACACCGAGGCGGTGCGACCCCGCCGCGGCCACCTGCCGCACCGAGGCGACCTCCCGACCCATCGCGTCGAACACCGAGACGGTCACCTCGCCCGACTCGGGGAGACTCAGTGTCACCGAGGCGGTACCTCGCGTTGGGTTCGGAGACACCGCGCCGAGCGCGAACGCCTCGCCGCCCGCCTCGGTGGAGACGATCCGAGCAGGCGCGACGACGAGCGCGAAGCGGTCACCCGAGTCGTAGGTCGTCGTGGCCGTGCGAGCCGCGAACGGCCCCACCGGCACACCGAGGCGGAGAGATCCCACCTTCGCTGCCGCCTCAGTGACCTCCGCCGTGAAGCGGTAGCGCATGCCCGGCGCGACCTCGGTTCGGACGCCCATCTCGCGGTCGACCAGCACGGCCGTCCAGCCCTCCGGGAGCGACCCCGAGGCGGAGACCGAGAGATCGAGCGGCCCGGCCGCGTGGCCTTCGGCGGTGACGGACACCGGGACGGTGATCTCGCCCTCGGCATCCGATGGCAGCGCGTTGAGCACGAGGGGGACGGTCTCGCCCGCCTCGGTGTCGGTCAGCGTCGAGAGGACCGTCCGGGGCCAGGCGCCGGGGGTGAGGCGGTAGGCGTCGGTGGCGTCCTCGCCGAGCGCGGCCCCCTCGGTGGCCGTCACGAAGGCCGCCGAGACGGGGGTTTCGCCTTCGTCCGTGACGGCCGACAACTCGAAGCGGACCGAGGCAGAGAGGCCCGCCTCGGTGGCATCGCGGCCGTAGATCGTCGGCGCGGGCGAGACGACCGCGCCGGTCGGGATGGTGAGCGTCGCCCCTGGGGTGTTCGCCTTCGCGAAGAAGCCCTGGAACGCAGGCACCACACCGTCGGTCAGGTCACCGCCGATGGCGGCTGTCCAACTGCGAAAGTCGCCGCCGAGGTAGTTGGGGTCGTAGACGTAGATCGTCTCCAGTAGGCTCGCGCTCCGTGTGGCGAGGTCCCAGTCGAACCCATCCGCAAGCGGGTTGCCGAGCAGGTTCCAGCCCTCCTGGAACGCAGGCGTCGTCGCGCCGTCGGTGTAGGTAATCGTGAAGGCGCTGAAGGGGGGGCTTGCTTCCGTGCCCGCAACCGAGAGCGTGTGGGGAAGTCCGTCCTCGGTCTCGGTGGGGCGGAAGGCGGGGTCGTCCTCGTAGAGGTAGGCGAAGACGCCCGCGCCCTGCGGCATGGCATCCGCTGCGGAACCGACGCACGTGTAGCCGCCCTCGAAGTCTCCTGCCGTCTCGTCGTAGGCGTAGACGGAGCAGAAGGAGCGCGAGGGCTCATCGGACCCGGGGAAGCCCTGGGTGTAGGTACTCCCGAGGAGATCGTCCACGGTGCCACCGAGGGGGTGAGCGAGCATGCGGTAGCCCTCGGCGCCGGTGAGGCTGGCGGTGAACGGCAACGGCCCGAACACGTAGGCTGCGCCACGACCACGCGTGCCGTTGGTCGGACCATCCTCAGATGGCGCCCCGACGAGGGCGAGGTCGCCCGAAAGCGACACCGATGTCCCGAAGAAGTCCACCGCCTCTGCGTTGCTGGCGCGAAGGATTTGCGTCTCCGTCCAGACACCGCCTATAAGGTCAAAGACATACGCCGCGCCGGAACGCAACGGGCTATTGGTCGGACCATCCTCTTCGAACGCCCCGACGAGGGCACGATCGCCCGAGAGCGATACGGAGCGCCCGAAGCGATCGCCCCCCTCGGCGTTGCTGGCGCGAAGGATCTGTGTCTCCGTCCACACGCCTCCGACCAGGTCAAAGACATACGCCGCGCCGGGACCCGGCCTGCCACCGAACAGATCCTGTTCGAGCGACCCGACGAGCGCGCGGTCGCCCGAGAGCGACACTGATGTCCCGAAATCATCAAACTCGTCGGGAGTGCTGGCGCGAAGGACCTGCGTCTCCGTCCACACGCCTCCGACTAGGTCAAAGACATACGCCGCACCGGAACGCTGTGTAGCATCGCTCGGACCATCCTCAAACGGCGCGGAAATGAGAGCCCGCCCACCCGAAAGCGACACCGATGTCCCGAAATTGTCTAGAAACCCAGGGTTGCTGGCGCGAAGGATCTGCGTCTCCGTCCACACGCCCCCGACCAGATCGAAGACATACGCGGCACCGGAAAATTGCGTGCCATTGGTCGGGCCATCCTCTTCGAGCGCCCCGACGAGGGCGCGGTCGCCCGAGAGCGACACCGAGATACCGAAACGATCGCCCTGCTCCGCATTGCTGGCGCGAAGGATCTGTGTCTCCGTCCACACGCCCCCGATCAGGTCAAAGACATACGCCGCGCCGGGGCTCCCAGTACCCTGAAACCGAACCCCAATAAGGGCGCGGTCACCTAAGAGCGACACCGTCCACCCAAACGCGTCGTCCTCCCCAGTATCGCTGCCTCGAACGAGTTGATCCTCTGTCAGCGTAGCCGAGACCGCGCGCGCAAGGGATGCCGCCGCCTCGGGCGTGGCTCCCTCCGCCTCGGCCTGCGCGGCGATACCGCGACGTTCATCGAGATCCGATGGTTGTGCGTGTACCGGGAGCACGCCCATGCAGAACGCCAGCGCGAGGACACCGAAGGAGACGCCGCCTCGGAGCGAGAGAATCGGATGGGAGAACCAGGAATGAGGCATGACGAGTTGGGGATTGAAGGAGGAAGAGCCAGGGGTCACTCACCCGGGATCGGATCCGTGAGAAGCGGGCGACGCATCACCTGAGCGATGGCCTCACCGAGGCGGCGGGCCTCGCCCGGCCGACGGAGCGAATCGGCCAGACCCGTCGTCTGGGAGCCCGGGACGACGACGACCACCACGAGTGGGGCGTGGGCCTCCGGCGTCTGCGCTGTGGTCTCCTCGGGAGCCCCCGCCAGTTGGGCTTCGAGGCGGACGTAGGAGGACGCTGCTAGGGGGCGCTCGGGCTGCGGACGGAGGCTCGGCATGGGGGGCCGGATCGGTGGAGCCGCAACCTCCCCGGCGCCCCCCTTCCGGCGCTTTCATCTACGTCGCAATCCGTTTCATCCTCGTCCTATTTCGACTTCCAGGGCCTCAGAACAGCCGTTCCGGCGATCCTCTCGACCTACCCCTGCGCGCCCGAGCCGGGCTCGCCCGCGTGCGTCTCCGCCCACGCCGACGGCGACACACCGAAGTGCCGCCCGAAGCTGGACGAGAAGTGCGACACGCTCTTGAACCCGCTCGCGTACGCCACCTCGCTCACCGTCCCGACCCGCTGGCGGAGCAGGGTCGCGCCATGCTCCAGCCGCCGCCGCCGGAGCAGCGCACTCGGCGACTCATCGAGGACCTGCGAGAGACGCCGATGGAGCGTGGATCGGCTCTGCCCGACGGCCGCCCCGAGTGCGGACACATCGAACGTCTCGTCGGGAAGGTGCTCCGCAATCGCCGCCTCCACCGCGTCCACGAACTGCTGATCCGCCGAGGCGAGGACGGGACCTTCGGGTGCAGCCGAGGCTACGGCGAAACGCTCGCGCAGGCGCCTTCGGCTCGCGATCAGGTTGTCCACACGCGCGGTCAACTCGCGGGCGTCGAACGGCTTCGTGAGGTAATCGTCTGCGCCGAGGCCGAGGCCCGCTAGCCGGTCTTCCACCTCGGCTCGCGCGGTCAAGAGAACCACCGGCACGAAGTCCGTCTCGGGATCCGCCCGGAGCGCCCCGAGGAGTGAGAAGCCATCGCGGCGCGGCATCATCACGTCCGAGACGATGGCGTCGGGGAGGCGCTGTCGGACGGCATCGAGCGCGGCCTCTCCGTCCTCCGCCTCGGTGATGCGGTACCCGGCCCCACCGAGATGGAACCGGACGTACGCGCGCACATCCGCGTTGTCATCGACGACAAGCACCGTCGTCTGGTCTTCCTCCGCTCGCTCTGCCTCGGTGACCGCATCAGATGAGGCCACGTCAGACGAGGTAGGCACGGCGGGAAGCCCTGCGGCGACCTTGGCCACGATCTGCACCGCGTCCGTCACCTCGCCGTCCGCGAGGGGGAGGCGCACCGTGAAGACGCTCCCCTCCCCCACCGTGCTCTCCACGCCGAGCGTGCCGCCGTGTAGTTCCGCGAGGTCCTTCGCGAGCGTCAGCCCAATCCCCGTCCCCGGCTGCATCTCCGACTTCTCCGCCTGGAAGAACCGGTCGAAGAGCCGCTCCAGATGCGTCGGCGCGATGCCCACCCCGGTGTCGCTCACCTCCACGACGGCCTCTCCCGCCTCGGTGAGCACCGAGGCGGAGACCACCCCGCCCTCAGGCGTGAACTTGAGCGCGTTCGAGAGCAGGTTCGCGATGACCTTGTCGAGGTGGTCTGCGTCGAACGGCACCCACACCGGCAGTTCGGGGGTCGTGACCGAGAAGGCCACCTGGCGGCGCTCGGCGGCTGCCACAAACGGCTGCGCCACCGTCGCGACGTACGCCGCGAGGTCGCCGCGCTGGAGTTCGAGGCGGACCGATCCGGCCTCGATGCGCGCCACATCGAGGAGTTGCCCTACGAGCCGGAGCAAGCGACGGCTGTTGCGGAGCGCCACGTCCACCTGCCCGACGGCCGCCTCGGTGAGCGAGCCGTGAACACCAGAGCGGAGGTCTTCGAGCGGGCCGAGCGTGAGGGTCAGCGGCGTTCGGAACTCGTGGCTGACGTTGGTAAAGAAGCGGCTCTTGGCCGCGTCGAGTTGCTGGAGCTGCGACGCCTGGGCTTCGGTCTTGGCCTTCTCGTTCTGAAGCTGGGCGGTCCGTTCCTCGATCCGCGCTTCCAGCACATCCGCCTGCCGCCGAAGCTGCCGGATCCGCGCGCGGTACCCTCCGACCAGCGCCAGTCCGACGGCAAACGTGCAGAACGCCGCAAACCAGAGCGTTTCCCACGGTCGCCTGGGCACGGCAAACGGAGCCGACGCGACCGGTTCGCTCCAGACGCCTCCCGCGTTCATCGCTTGCACCCACAGCGTGTACGTCCCCGGCGCGAGGCCGCCATAGACCACCTCCCGCGCGTCGTCCTGGTCGGCCCACTCGGCGTCGTGCCCTTCCAGGTAGGTGCGGAAGCGAAGCTGGTGCGGCGCCAGCACATCCACGGCGGTGTACGAGAGGCTGAGCGTCCGGTCGCCGACCGGGAGCCGTTGGCCTGGTGCGAGGGCAAAGGTCTCCCCTGCGTTCGTCGTGATCGACTCCAGGACGACCTCGGGCGGCTGGGCGTGCTGCCGGGCGTAGAGCGCCGGGTCGAGGCGGGTCACGCCCTTGGCCGATGGGATCCAAAGGGCCCCGGACGCATCCTTCGCGTGGCCGAAGATGGCCGCCGCCGGTCCCAGGTGACCGTCGGACGGGAGCAGCGTGACGACATCGAGCGAGGCGCGGTCGCCGTTGAGCACGGCCTCCACATCCGCCAGCCGGGCGCGATGGAGGAGCCGCCCACTTGTCAGCCAGAGACTTCCCACGTCGTCGAAGAGACGCGCGGAGACTGATTCGGTTGGGAGCCCCGCCTCACGCCCCACCCGTTCCACCCGGTTCCCTCGGATGCGGACGATGCCCGAGTCGGTCGCCGCCCACAGGTGCCCGCGAGGTCCAGCGGTGAGATCGAAGACGGTCTGATCGGTCACCTCTGGGACCGCACCGAGGCGGCGGTCTTCGCCCAGAGCGAAGAGCCCCTGGTCGGTTCCGACGAGGAATCGCCCGTCGGGGGCGTGTAGGAAGTCCCACACCACCAGATTCCCAACGCCGTTCGCGGGATCGGGCACGTGGACGGAGTCCGTCACGGTCCCCGCCTCAGTGTCGATTCGGTACAACCGCCCGTCGATGTCTCCGACCCAGACGAACGACGGGTCCTCCGGATCAGGGGCCAACGCCCGAAGGAACGCATAGGTCGTGCTCACCTGGGCCACGGGCTCCACCTCGTTGCCCTCGATGCGCAGAAGGAAGGCATTCGCGACGCCCCACCGTTGCCCGGAGGCGTCGTCGATGATCTGCCCAACCGACATCTTGCCCCCACTCACGACGTCGGCAAGCCCCTCTGGACGGGAGGTTGGGCGGTAGGTGTGGGTGGTGACCTGATCGTTCTGGATGGTCGCCGCGCGCACGTCGTTGTTCGTCGCTAGCGTGCTGACGATCACGCTTCCGTCCGCCGCAAGCGATGCGCGGGCGGCGTAGCGCGGCACCCCGTCGTCTGTGGTGAACCGTCGGAAGGGATCTTCCGTGATCTGGATGAGACCCGTGCTCGTCGAGAAGGTCCAGATGGCGCCCTGACGGTCCTCGTACACGTCCTCGAACCACGTGGCGCCCTCCGGCCGGAAACGGGCCATCTCCT
>JBCCPW010000060.1:0-11471 GCA_039024735.1 Bacteroidota bacterium | reverse complement strand
TGACCCGCCTCGGTGACTTCTTCCGCCTCACGCTGGCGCACGACCATCGGGCCACCGTGCCGCTGCGTGAGGAAGTCGCGTTCTGCCGCGCGTACCTCCGCATCGAGCAGGACCGGCTGGAGGAGCGGCTGCGCGTTGAGGTGGAGATGACCCCGGAAGCCGCCGACGCCTCGGTGCCGTACCTGCTGCTGCAGCCGCTCGTGGAGAACGCTCTGCGACACGGAATCGGCACGCAGATCGACGGCGGAACCGTCTCCATCCGCGGCCGACGGGAGCGCGACGTTCTCGTCGTGGAGGTCGAGAACACAGGCCCTCGGCTCGGGCGCACGAAGGGCGACCGGACCTCGGGCGGCATCGGCCTCGCGAACACGCGCGAGCGGCTGTACCGCGCTCACGGCGACCGTGCGTCGCTCACGCTCTCGGACACCGAGGCGGGCGTGTGTGCTCGCCTCGTGCTGCCCTTCGAGCCCGTAGCCCCGGCCGAGCCACCCGCTGCCGCTCCGTCCGTCCTCGCCCATGCCTGAGCCCCTTCGCGTTGCCCTCGTGGACGACGAGCCGCCTGCCCGTCGCAAGCTCGCCCGGTGGCTCGGGGACGATCCTGAGGTGGAAGTGGTCGCCGTGTGCTCCAACGGCTACGAGGCCCTCGATGCGCTCGACCGGTCTGCCCCGGACGTGCTCTTTCTCGACGTGCAGATGCCGGAGTTGAGCGGGTTCGGCGTCCTGGCGGAGTGGCGGCCTCGGCCGCTCCCGCTCGTCGTCTTCGCGACCGCGTTCGAGCAGTACGCCATCGACGCCTTCCGCGAGCACGCGGCGGACTACCTCCTCAAGCCGTACGACCGCGAGAGACTCCGCGAGACGCTCGCGCACGTCAAGGCCCGCCATCGCGACCAGAACACGCGCGAGGCCGACGACCGGATGGGCCAGTTGCTCGATGCGATCCAGCCCACACGGCCGTACCTCACCCGCTTGGCCGTCCGCCACCCCGACCGCGTGGAGTTGGTGCGCGTCGCCGATGTGGACTGGGTCCAGGCGGATGGCAACTACGTCCGCGTGCACGCCGGAGGGCAGCGCCACCTGATTCGCGAGACGCTGACGGCCGTCGCCGCCCGGTTCGATCCGCAGCAGTTCGTCCGCGTCCACCGCTCGGCTCTGGTCAATCTGGACCGTGTCGCAGCGTTGCACCCGGCCTCGCACGGAGACTACACCGTCCACCTTCGAGACGGCACCCTCGTGCCGATGAGCCGCACCTACCGCGACCGTCTGCGCGACGTTCTGGAGATCGGGTTCTGAGCACGCCTCCCGCCTCGGCACCGAGGCGGGGGAGGCGGTCTGCGGTGTCAGGGACCGGCCCGTCCCAGCAGGGTCCGGGCCACCCCATTGCCCCCGGGGATTGGCTGAGGGCTGGATACGTTCGGCGCCATCGCCCAGCCGTGGCCGCCTGGACGGCCCGTGACTGGACCCTTCGCGTCACAGCCCCACCCCCATGCGCCTCTTTGCGACCTTCGCGCTCTCCGTCCTCCTCGCTTGTTCCCCGCTCGCCCAGACGGTCGGCAGCATCACCGTCACCTCGCCGCAGAGCATGGACGGGCTCTACGTGGACGCGGAGGGACACCTCTACGCCACGACCGGGTGGCTCGGCGCGACGATCAACCGAATCGAGATGGACGGGACCTCTAGCCTGTTTGCCGGGGGGATCGTCGGGCCGATCCATCTCACCGCGACCCCGGACGGGCGCTACTTCACCACCGACTTCCGCGAGGCTACCGTCAGCGAAATCGCGCCGGATGGAACCGTGAGCACGTTTGCCACGACGCGCGAAGGACCGAGCGATCTCGCCGTCGGACCGGATGGCGCGCTCTACGTCACCCACTACGGCGACCCGTTCGGATTCGGCGACGGCGACAGCGTGAGCCGGATCGCGCCCGACGGGACGACCACGATCTACGCCGAGGGCGGGACTCTCCGCGCGCCCGTGGGCCTCGCCTTCGACGACGCGGGCCACCTGTTCGTCGCCAACATCGGCGACGGACGGATCACCCGGATCGCACCCGACGGCACGATGTCGCTCTTTGCCACCGTGCCCCCCCTCGGTGCTCCGACGGGCCTGACCCTCGGACACCTCGTCTGGGGCAACGGCGAGTTGTACGCGACCTACCTCGACGGGCATCAGGTTCTCGCGTTCGACGCACAGGGCACTCAACGCGTCGTCGCGGGGACCGGGACCGCCGGGCGTGACGATGGCCCCGTGGCCGAGGCCACCTTCGACCGGCCCAACGGCATCGCGCTGTCCGTCACGGGCGACACCCTCTTCGTCAGCGAGTACGTCGGCCCGAACACGCGGGTCCGCACGATTTCGCCGGTCGTCGCGGCGACCGCGAACGAGGACATCGGCGCGACAGGCTTCGGCTTGGACGTGGTGCCCAACCCCACGCAGGGCGAGACCCACATCCGGTTCCGCCTTCGCGCCACCGCCGACGTCGCCCTGTCCGTGCACGACCTGATCGGTCGCGAGGTGGACCGTCGCGTCCTCGGAGCGCGGCCGCCGGGCGAGCACACCGTCGCGTGGGCACCGGCCGGGCTCCCACCCGGAGGCTACATCGTGCGGCTGACCGCCGGATCGGACCACGCGACGCGGATGCTGACCCTGCAGCGCTGACCGCCCCGTATCGGTGCCTTCGGGCACGCACCGAGGCGGACGGACCCCGGTCCAGTGGCCTGGAGTTGAGGGCCGCATGGCCAATCCTCGCCCCGTCTGCTCCTGCGGTCACGACCGCTACCACCACTGGACCCGCGCCGACCTGACGTTCAACAGCCTCGGGTGGCTCGCCATCCTCAACGGCGCCAGCGGCACGCCGAAGCGCATCGCGTTCCACTGTGGCCGATGCGGCGAGGCCTTCGAGGTCTCGCGCGATCCCATCGTGCTGAAGGAGTTCCGGCGGTACCCGTACGTCACCAGGAGCGACGCGACCTGATCCGCCTCGGCACCGAGGCGGAGCTACCCGAAGCGGATCGCGGCGAAGGCAGGCGGGACCTCGCCTCGGTGCCCGGCGATCCCCGCGAGCACGTCCGCCGCGACGATCGCCGCCATCGCGGGGAGCAGGAGAAACCCGTGGCGGTAAGCGCCCGTCGCGAGGAACACGCCCGGCGCGTGAGCGCGTCCCAGGATCGGCGCGTGGTCGAGGCTGGCGGGACGGAGCCCGGCCCACGTCTCCACCACGTCCAGTTCTTCCACGCCCGGGGCCACCCGGACGGCGCCCTCCAGCAGCCGGTACAGTCCGCCCGCCGTGAGCGCGGTGTCCTCGCCCCGCTCTTCGCTCGTCGCCCCGACGACCAGCCGGCCGTCGGCCTTGGGCACGAGGTATGCACGAGGACCCCGCACGACGCGCCGAAACTGAACGTCGGCGTTCATCCGCAGCGCGAGGGCCTGTCCTTTGACCGGACGCACCGGCGGCGCCGGGCTCAGCCCATCGAGGTCTCCGCTCCACGCCCCCGCCGCGAGGACAACCGCCTCGGCGTCGATCCTCTCCCCTCCCGACAGCACCACCGAGGCGGGACGCCCCGGCTCCACGACCACCGCCTCGGTGTGTTCGCGGACGATGACACCCGCCCGCTGGACCGCCTCGGTGAGTGCGGCGACCACGGCGCGGTTGTCCACCTGATGGTCCTCGGGCGAGAGGATGGCCGCCGGGATGCGCGAGGTCAGGGCGGGCTCCGCCTCGGCGGCCTCGCGGCCGGAGAGCCACGTGACGGGCACGCCCTGCGCCTGCTGAAACTGGAAGAGCCGCCGGAGGGCTCGGGCGCTGTCGCGGTCGTCCGCCACGACGAGCGTTCCGGCGTCGTCGTACCCGACTGCGTGGCCGCTCGCCTGCTCCAGTTCCTGCGCGAAGGCGGGCCACAGCGCGAGCGACTCGCGTCCGAGCGCGTACAGGTCCAGTTCGTCGAATCCGATCTCGGCGGCGGGGGCGAGCATCCCGGCCGCCGCCCACGAGGCCGCACGGCCCAGCGTGTCGCGCTCCACGAGCGTCACCGCCACGCCTGCCGTCGCGAGACGCCAGGCCACCCCCATCCCGGCCACGCCCCCCCCGACCACAACGACGCGCTTCAATACCCCTCAGGCGTGTGGATCAGCGTGCGCGGGGCCAGCCCGATCTCGTCCGCCCGGTCCTCCGCGGCTCGCGTGCGGGGATCGCCCGTCGGGTAGTAGCGATAGACCACGTGCCACCGCCCGCCGATGGGCATCGGTCCGGCCACGTCCTGTCCGGCATCGAGGTGGGCGAGCGTTCGCGCCTCGGCGTCTTCGCGCGAGTCCCACGGCTGCCCGATCACGATGACATCGAGCGTGGCGCCGTCCGAGGACGGGGGATCGAGGAGCAGCCGCGAGAACGGCTCGGCGTAACGCGAGCCCTCCAGTTCGGCGGCCTGCGCGAACGCCTGCAACGCCTCGTTGTCGGACGCCCACGGGTAGAACTCGCTCGTCCCGACGCCCACCATCCACTGCGTGAACCCGGCGTCCTCGTCCGTCACCGGATGGAGGCTCGCCAGGTTCAGCAGGGCGCGGCTGAACGCCTCCTGCGTCGCGCCGACGTACGGGCTCGACGGGAACTCGCGCCGGAGCGCTTCGCCTGCAAGCACCATGCGGATCTCGGGGTCGAGCGTGCCGAACGGGTACTCGCCACCCTCGCCGTCGCCCTCCGCCTCGGTGAAGTCGAGGAAGTGGACCAGATCGGGCGGCGCGAGAACCGTCACGAGACCGTCCATGAGCGGACCCGTCGTGAGGCCAAACAGCATCCCCTCCGCCGCGACCGGCTGGAGCGCGAGGGCCTCTGCCTCGGCGTAGAACGCCTCCATCTGCTCGTAGCGCTGGGCCTCGTCGGCGAAGAACCACGGTTCCACGCGAGGCGTGAGGCGAGCGACGACGGAATCGCGAAGGGCGAGCGCTCGGAGGAGATCGGCGGTGGAACTGAGGGCGTCGGGCCGGTACGCCATCACGTAGTCCGCGAGGGCTGATTCCGCGCCGTCGTCGCCCGAGGCGATCTCGGACAGCAGGGGGGCACGCTCGGGGCACTCGGCGCAAAGCGGCTGCGCGTGGACCGAGGCGGCGGCGAACAGGAGCGCGAAGGGAACGAGGAAACGGGACACAGGGCGTCTAGCTTGGACGCTCGAAGCTACCGAGTGCACATGGATGCCGACATCGTCATCGCAGGAGCGGGGCTGGCGGGCGCGTGCGCCGCCCTCGCGCTGTCGAAGTCGCACCGCGTCCTCGTGCTGGAAGACGGGCGGCCGGGCGCGAGCCACGCGGCGGCCGGGCTCGTCAATCCGTTCCTCGGGCGGAAGGCGAAGCGTGCGTGGCGAGCGTCGGACGCCGTCGCCGAGGTGGCCCGCCTCGGCACCGAGGCGGGAGCACCGGTGGCGCTCACCGGGCTGCTGCGTCCGGCGCGCGATGCGGCGCAGGCCCAGGTGTTTCGGGACCGGGCGGCGGAGCACCCGGCCGCGCTGGACTGGCTACCGGCCGAGGCCTCGCGGGAGCGCTATCCAGACGTTCGCGCGGAGCACGGGGCGTTGTGGGGGCGCGAGGGCGGGCACGTCGAGATTCCGGCGCTGGTGTCGGCGGTCCTGGCGGAGGCGAAGCGCCGAGGCACCGAGGTGGTGCGCGGGCGGCTGGATGTGTGGCACGACAACTTTGCAATAACGGATCAAGGAAGGATCCAGGCCGAGCGCCTGCTCCTCTGCACCGGCGACGGCACCCGGTCCCTCGCGCCGAGCCTCCCGCTCCACCGCGTCAAGGGGCAGACCGTTCGGTTCCGACTGGCGACGGATCTCTCGATCCCGCCGGTGTCCGGTGGGACGTACGTGGTACCCGTCACGCCTCGCGAGGTCGTCGTCGGCGCGACGTTCGAGCACACCTTCGACTCGCTTGCGCCCACGGCCGAGGCCACCGAGCACCTTCGCGAACGGGCCGCCTCGGTGGTGCCCGCCCTCACCGAGGCGGAGGTCGTGGACGCACGCGCGGGGGTCCGGCTGACGGTCCCGGCGAGCGTCCGGCCCGGGCGTCTGCCGCTCGTCGGGCCGGTCGCGCCCGGGGTGTGGGTGTTCACGGGGCTCGGCGCGAAGGGCCTGCTGACGGCGCCGCTCCTCGCGCGGCACCTGCCGGGCTGGTGGGACGCACCGCAGTCCATCTGGCCGGAGGTCTCGACGCTCGGGCTGGGGTGACGCCCCCGCCTCGGTGGTGTGGTGGACCCACCGAGGCGGGCGCACAGGACGAAGAATCCGAGAGAGCAAGCGCTTCCGTGGGGGCCTCGCGCCCTGGAGACCGGCGAAGACATCCCGCCCACCTATCTTCGGCTCCTTACCCTCCGACTCCCGACCCCGTCATGGCAGAGGCCACCACCACTCGAATCGAAGAACTCCTCGGCGACGAGGCCGACGACCTCCTCGGCTTCTCCAACCCGAAGGTGTCCAAGGACCACCTCCACCTGCCGGGCGCCGACTTCGTCAGCCGCATCTTCGGCCCGACCGACCGCTCCATCCCGGTCATGCGCTCGCTGGAGCAGATGTTCAGCCACGGCCGCCTCGGTGGCACCGGCTACCTGTCCATCCTGCCCGTGGACCAGGGCATCGAGCACGGCGGCGGCGCGTCCTTCGCGAAGAACCCGATCTACTTCGACCCGGAGAAGATCGTGGAGTTGGCCATCGAGGGCGGCTGCAACGCCGTCGCGACGACCTACGGCGCGCTGGGAAGCGTCGCGCGGAAGTACGCGCACCGCATCCCGTTCATCCTCAAGATCAACCACAACGAGCTTCTCACCTACCCCAACACCTTCGATCAGGTGATGTACGCACGGGTGGAGGAGGCGTGGACCATGGGCTGTGCGGCCATCGGCGCGACGGTCTACTTCGGCTCGGGCGAGTCGATGCGGCAGCTTCAGGAGGTCTCCGAGGCCTTCGCGCTGGCCCACGAGATGGGCATGGCGACCATCCTGTGGTGCTACGTGCGCAACGAGGCCTTCTCCATCAACGGGACCAACCACGAGGCCTCCGCCGACACCACCGGGCAGGCCAACCACCTCGGGGCCACCATCGAGGCGGACATCCTCAAGCAGAAGCAGCCGGTCTCCAACGGCGGCTTCAAGGCGCTCAACACCGGCGATTCGTCGTACGGCAAGCTCGACGAGCGGATCTACTCCGACCTCACGAGCGACCACCCCATCGACCTGACGCGCTACCAGGTCGTCAACGGGTTCATGGGCCGCGCGGGGCTCATCAACTCCGGCGGCGGCTCGGGCGCGAACGACATGGCGCAGGCCGTGCGGACCGCCGTCATCAACAAGCGGGCGGGCGGCCTCGGGCTGATCTCCGGCCGCAAGGCGTTCCAGAAGCCGATGGCCGAGGGCGTGGAGATTCTCCAGGCCATCCAGGACGTGTACCTAGACGAGAGCATCACCATCGCGTAGCGTTGTTCATCGCGTCCTCCCGCCTCGGCACCGAGGCGGAGAGACCGTTCTTCCCAGGGGGAGGCGCCATCGCCGGGGCCTCCCCCTTTCTCGTTTCCCTCGCATGTCCATTCTCGACCGAACCGCGCTCGCCCTCAACACGGCGACCCCGATTCTCCTCCTGCTCGCGTTTTTTACCGAGAGCGAGGGCGTCGCACTCGCGACCATCATCGTTGGCTTTCTCGCGCTCATGCTGAGCAGCGCGTCCATCCTCCGGCTCTCGGCGCGAGCGGAGGGCACGTCCAGCCCGGAGCTGAAACAGGCGGAAGCCCTCGCGGACGAGATGGATGCCCGCACCCTCCTCGATATCGATGCGCGGCTTGAATCGCTGGAGCGCCGTGAGCGCGAGATGGACGAGGCGGACCGTATCCGCCAGATGGTCGCGCGAGGCGAGCAAAGCGCGCCCGCTGTCTCCGAGCCCTCCCGCCTCGGCACCGAGGCGGACCGGGTTCGAGGCTGACCTGCACCCTTTCTCGGGACGGACCGTAGCTCGCCGGGTCACCCCTTTGCTTCGGCATGTCGAAATCGGACTGGGCGCTCCTCGCGCTGAACATCCTCGCCCTCATGATGGCCGGTGTGGGCCTCGCGACGCAGCACGCAGAGCCGATGACCATCGCGCTCCTCTTGGGCAGCACCGGACTTCTCCTCAGCAGTTCCAAGATCGTCCGGGCGGGATCGGACCGAAAAGGACCCGCGCGCACCCCTGCACGCAAGGACGACCGCGACCTCGACGAGATGGACGCCCGCAGCCTCCTCGACATCGACGCCCGCCTGGAGGCACTCGAACGCTACCAGCGCGACACCGAGGAGGCCGACCGGATCCGCCAGATGGCTGCGCGGGGTGAGCAGAGCGCGCCTTCGGCGCCGGAGGCCGCCCACCTCGGCACCGAGGCGGACCGGATCCGCGCGTAGCTTTTTGCAGCCCCTCCCCTCCTCATGAAGACCTCGGACTGGACGTTCCTCGCGCTCAACGCGTTCCTCCTGCTCTTCTCGTTCGTCGGCGTCGCCTCGACGGACACGGACACGCTCATCGTCGGCGCGATGCTGGCGATGGTCGTTGCTGCCGCCAACGGCATCCGCATCGTGCGGAACCGCGAGACCCGAACGCCGCGCGAGGCCACGCGCCGCCGCTCTCGGGCCAACGAGATGGACGCTCGGACGATCCTCGAACTGGATGAGCGTCTGGAAGCACTGGAGCGACGGGAGCGTGAGGTGGAGGAGGCCGAGCGGATCCGCCGGATGATGGACCGGGGCGAGCAGACCGCACCCGCCGAGGCCCACTCCTCTCCCCTCGGCACCGAGGCGGACCGGATCAGAAGCTGACGAGACGCGCAATCTGCGCGGCGAGGGTGTCCACCGCGAGGGTGCCGTCTACGGTCCAGGCAGACTCCCCGTCCGCAGGCGGCTCCGCGTCGGCGAGTTGGCTGGGAAGCAGGCTCGGTCCCGCGATGTGTCCGGTGCGCGCACCGAGGCGGGCACGCAGGACTTCGCGCGGGACGTGGAGCCAGACCAGCGCGGCGCCGGGCGTGAGGATCTGCTCGCGATAGGCGCGGGTGAGCGCGGAGCACGCCAGGACTGTGGGGGACCCCGCCTCGGTGCGCGCGCGGACGAGCGCGGCGAGACGGGCGAGCCACGGGGCCCGATCGGCGTCGGTGAGCCCCTCCCCTCGCGCCATGGTCTGGCGGGACGCCTCGGTGTGGAGATCGTCGGCGTCCACGAAGGCCCACCCGAGGCGGTCAGCTACGGCCTGCCCGACGGTCGTTTTGCCGGAACCCGCCGGTCCGGCCACGACGAGCACGCGGACGTTTCGTCGTCTCTCGTTCGGGCTCGCGGTAGACTTTCGCATCCTGCCCCTGAAACCATGACGACGCGCCAGAAGGTCCGCCTCGGCCTGTTCGCTGCCATCGCGGTGCTGCTCGGCTTCGCCCTCGCCGACGCGCTCGGGCTGCGCGTGAGTGAGACCGGTGTGGTCTCCCCGACGGGCTACGTGCCCATCCCTCACGGCAACCACGTCCACTACGTCCCCAACGGGTGGAACGGCGAGCCCTCGATCTCCAACTTCCCGACCTCGCCGCCGCCGGAGGGGATGACGGTCTCGCCAGACGGGCAGATCGTCCCGCGCTGATGCTCCCCGCCTCAGTGGCCCGCCTCGGCACCGAGGCGGGACCTGTCGTCTACGCCGTCGCGCCACCGCACGACGAGCCGGACCCCGCCGTACAACCGTAGCAGTGCCGCTCGGTGCGGACCGTCCGCGCCTGCCACGCGTCCAGGTCGAAGTCGGCGATGTGCGTGAACGGCACGCCCGCGTCCATCTCGAGTTGCTGGTTGAAGTCGCAGTCGTACACGCGCCCGTCCCAGCCGACGGAGATCGTGTTGCGGCACATCAACCCGTCGATGGCAGCCGGATTGAAGCCCTCCAGAAGCCGCTCCATGTACGCCTCCAGCTGGCCTTTCTCCAGAAGCCACTCCAGATACCGGCTCATGGGCATGTTGTTGAGCGCGAAGAGACGGTCGAACCTTACGCCGTGGTTGCGCAGGAGCGCCTCCTTCCACTCGCGCTCTAGCGACTCCTGAGCCCCCGCGAGAAAGCTGCCGACCGGGTTGGTCACGAGGGTCAGCACGCGCTCGGGATCGCCCTGGCCGTAGCCCGCCTCGTTGAGAGCGGCGAGCGCCTCGATGCTCTTGCGGTACGTTCCATCGCCACGCTGGGCGTCGGTGCCGAGTTGGCGATAGTGCGGCAGCGAGCAGGCCACCTCCACGCCTCGCTCCGCGAACCACCCGGGCAGGTGCCGGTAGCGCTTGACGCGAAGGATGGTCAGGTTGCACCGGTCGATGACGTGAAGCCCTCGCGCCACACACGCCTCAACGAGGAACTCGAAATGGGGGTTGAGTTCGGGTGCCCCGCCGGTCAGGTCCACCGTGTGGAGACTGGCTCCGTTCGGATGCGCGAGGATGCGGTCGATGGCTGCGAGGCACGCATCCACGGCCCCGCGGTCCATGTTCTCTTTGACGCGGTCCGGCCCCGAGTCCACGTGGCAGTGGCGGCACGTCATGTTGCAGAGCTTCCCGACGTTGATCTGGAAGATCTCGAGTGGCGCGGGTGTGAGACCGTGGGTCCACCCGCTCGCCACAAGGTCGGCATGGAACGAGGCCGTCCCGCTCGGCCCGGTCTCCATCTCGACGGCGTTGAGGGCAGCGAGTTGAACCTCAGGCACGGCGAGGCGCGTCCGGCGGCCGTAGAGGCTCGTCGTCCGCTTGGGCCCGTCGGCGGCGGCCGCGATCAGTTCGGCCGAGAGGACAGGGAGCGAGACGGTGACGGCGCCGTCGCCGGAGGGACTGGACATGAACGAAGGCAGGAGCAGAAGAGAGGATCTCCCCGCCTCGGTGCCGAGGCGGAAGGCCACGCTGGAACGAGCGCTACATCGTCTGCGCCTTGACGCCGTCGAGCATCTGGAGGCCGTGGACGAGGCTCGCGCCGCCCCGGATGGCCGTCGCGACGTGGACCGCCTCGGTCATCTGCTCTAGGTCCGCCCCCTTCGCGAGCGAGTCCTGCGTGTACGCGTCGATGCAATACGGGCACTGCACTGTGTGCGAGACCGCGAGCGCGATGAGCGCCTTCTCCCGCGCCGTTAGCGCGCCGTCCTCGAACACCTGGCCGTAGTAGGAGAAGAACGCGTCGGCGAGCGGCTTGGAACCCTCGGCGATCTCGGGGAAACGGGGCAGGTGCTCAGGCTTGTAGTAGGTCTCCATGAGGAGGGCGTGGTGGGGCGTGAAAAAGGAATCGGCGAAGCTAGCGCGAGGGAGACTACCAACGACGGGTGCGTCAGATGAGTGGCACTAGATTGCGACTGTCCATTGGACGCTCTCTTCCCACACTCGATTGCACGCCTTGCGGCGGCTCGTTCGGTCTCGTGCATCCCCTTCTCTGGCTTCTCCTCGCTCTGCTGGTCCTCGTCGGCATCGCTGTGGTGTCCCGGCTCG
>JBCCPW010000059.1:0-11473 GCA_039024735.1 Bacteroidota bacterium | reverse complement strand
GGCGTTCAACGCGCTGCTCAAGACGCTGGAGGAGCCCCCGCCCTACGCCCTCTTCGTCTTCGCGACGACCGAGCCCCACAAGGTCCTCCCGACGATCCTCTCGCGGACCCAGCGCTTCGACTTCCGGCGCATCCAGGTGCCGGAGATCGTGTCTCGGCTGCGCGAGGTCTGCGAGGCCGAGGGCATCACCGCCGACGACGACAGCCTTGTCCTGATCGCGCGGAAAGGCGACGGCGCGCTCCGCGATGCGCTCTCGCTCTTCGACCAGTCCGTCTCGCTGTGCGGGATGAACCTCCAGATCGGTCCGCTCCGCGAGGCGCTCGGCGTCGTGGACGAAGACGTGTTCTTCGCCGTAACCGAGCGTGCGGCCCAGGGCGACCGCGCCGGACTCGTCACGCTCATCGACGGGATCGTGCGGCGCGGGTACGACCTCGCCGAGTTCGTGGACGGCCTCGGGGGACACCTCCGCGATCTCATGGTCACGCGCTCCACCGGCGACCCGAGCCTCGTGGAGGGCACCGAGGCGACGCGCGCGCGCTACGGCACCGCCGCCCGCGACTGGGCCGAGGCGGACCTGCTCCACCTGCTCATGCTCGCCGAGCGGTGCGCGAGCGACCTCCGCGACAGCCGACAGCCTCGGCTCACGGTCGAACTCGCGCTCGTCAAGATGGCGACGCTAGAACGAGCCGCCCGCCTGGATGTGTTGCTGGAGCGTCTCCGCACCATCGAGGCGGCGCTCGCCGGTGGCGCGACGCTCCCCGCCTCGGTGACAACCGACGGACGACGGACCAAGGACGACGGACCACGGGCGGCAGACTACGAGCCGACATCCTCTCCGCCCTCCCCTACGAGGTCCCCTCTCCCCGAGGGACAGGGGGAGGGGCCATCCACCGCACCCTCTGCACCGGCGCCCGCCTCGGTGGCACCACCGGCTGCCTCGGTGGCACCACCGGCTGCCTCGGTGGCACCACCGGCTGCCTCGGTGGCACCACCGGCTGCCTCGGTGGCACCACCGGCTGCCTCGGCGCCCTCTCCGCTTCCTGCGCCCGCACCGAGGCGGGAGACGACTGCTGTCCCGGAGGCACACGCCGCCGCGCCGCCGCCTCCGACCACCACCGCCGAGCCGCCCGAGGCGTACCGCCCGCACGAGGAGCCTCCCGACGAGGGCGGCCTGCCCGTCGCTCCAGAGCCACCGCCTGCGCCCGCACCCGCCGCCCCGGCCCGTCCGGCACCGGCAGCGCCCGCCGACCCGGGGGTGACCCTTTTCGGGCGCCCCGCGCTCGCGCCACGACCGTCCTCTGGCGACGGCGCCGCGACCGAGGCGACCCTCGTGCCGCCCCCCGCCGAGGCGCCCGCCGACCCGGACTTCGGCATCTCCATTGCGCGGGTGAGGGGCGTCTGGCGCGAGTTCGTGCAGCAGGTCCGCGCCGAGCACGGCCCGCGCCTCTTCTCGATGCTGGCCGGTGCAGAGCCCCTCCGCGTGCGGCGTGGAACACTCGAGGTAGGCGTCGCGAGCCCGCTCGCCACGTCCCAACTCGGCGCATCGGCGGAGGCGCTGAGCGCGGCGATGGGCGCGCTGGTCGGGCAGGCCGTGCCGCTGGCGTTCGTCGTGGAACGGAGCGCGAGCGCGGAAACCGCCCGCCCGGACGACCCGTTCGAAACGCTCAAGCGGCTCCGGCAGGAAGACCCCGTGGTACGGGCACTCTTCGACGAGCTGGGCGCCGAGATCGTCTACACGTAAAGAGGTACAGGGTACCGGGTACAGGGTATCCGGTGATCGTACCTCGTACCCAGTACCTCGTACCCAACATGGACGGATCCCCCAACATGGCCGATCTCTTCGGCAAAATGGCGGACATGCAGCAGCGCATGGCCGACACTCAGAGCAAGCTCGGTGAGGAGCGCGTCACGGCGGAGGTCGGCGGCGGCATGGTCCGCGTCGAGGCCGACGGCAACGGCCGCGTCGTGTCGATCTCGATCGAGCGCGAGGTCATCAACCCGGACGACAGCGAGATGCTCGAAGACCTGATCGTCTCCGGCGTCAACAAGGCCATCGAGGAGGCAGAGGGCGTCCGGCAGCGCAAGGTGCAGGAGGCCGCCTCCTCCATGCTCCCGCCCGGCCTGGACCTCGGCGCGCTCGGCGGCGGCGGGTTCCCGGGCATGTGATCCCGCCCGCCTCGGTCCCGAGGCGGAGGGCGTCCTGTCTGTGCCATCCCGCTGACACCGCAGAGCTGTAGCCTCCGGTTTTCCCCGCGACATGACCCATACGAGCGAGACCGTCGAGGCGCTGGTGGAGCAGCTCTCCAAGCTCCCCACCATCGGGCGCAAGACGGCGCACCGCCTCGCAGCGTACGTTCTCAAGATGCCGCGCGAGGAGGTCGTCGAGATCGCGAAAGCGCTCGTGGCCGCGAAGGACCGGGTCATCACGTGCCAGGTCTGCTTCAACGTTGCCGACACGAGCCCGTGCTCCATCTGCGCCAGTCACCGGCGCGACCGCTCCGTCGTCTGCGTGGTGGAAGAGCCCTCCGACGTGCTCGCGCTGGAACGGACGGGCGACTTCCGGGGGCTCTACCACGTCCTCGGCGGTGTGATCTCGCCGCTGGATGGCATCGGGCCGAACGACCTTCGCATCCGCGAGTTGGTCTCACGCGTGAGTGGGACCGCGATCCCAACGCCTCAGCCCGAGGGCGTCGCAGCTGAGCCGCCGGTTCCGTTCGAGGCGGAGCCTGTGCAGGAAGTCATCCTCGCGATGAATCCGAATGTGGAGGGCGACACGACGGCGGTGTACATCGGCGGGCTGCTCGCGCCGTTCGAGGTGGCCGTGACACGGATCGCGCGGGGCCTGCCCATCGGCGGCGATCTGGAGTTCGCAGACGAGGCGACGCTCTCCCGCGCGCTAGAGGCACGGAGCGGGCTGTAGATTCCGGCGAACCGTTGGGCATGACGTACAGCCGGGAGGCGGGCACTCCGCCTCCCCCATGCCCTCCCCACTCCACGAGGTAGACCGAGGCTTGCGACGATGGGAATGAGAGGCTTTGGGGGGGTGGCGGCACTGGCCGTTTTCGCCTCGGTGACCGCATGGGCGCAGGCGCCACCCGACTCGCTCTGGGAACAGGATCTCGGAGCGGTCTCCGTCTCCCCGGTACGCGGCGCGACGGTCCCCTCGACGGGCGGCGCCACCCGCCGAAGCAGCCCGATTCCATCATCGGCAGCGGCCTCCCCCACTCTCGCCGATGAAGCCGGGCGGCTCCCAGGTGCGCACCTCCAGACCAACTCGCGCGGCGAGGCCCTCGTCTACCTTCGGGGCAGCGGCGAGCGCCAGATCACGGTCACGCTGGATGGTGCTCCGCTCGCCATCCCGTGGGATCGCCGCGCCGACCTCGGCCTGCTGCCCGTCTGGGGCCTCGACCGGGTGACCGTCGCGACGGGCTCTCCGTCTGTCGCCTGGGGACCGAACGCGCTCGGCGGCACCCTCGCGCTGACCTCGCGACGGGCGTCGTCCCCCGGCGCCGTCACCGAGGCGGGCGCGGCGGGAGGGTGGCCGGCCTCCGGGCGGGTCGCCGTGGCGCACGTCCAGCAGACGGGCGGATGGGGGCTCGCTCTCGCGGCCGATGCCTCCGCGAGGGCGGGGGTCCCGGTCGCGAGGAACGCCGACCTCGTGTTCAGCCAGGACGCCGAAGGGCTCCGCACCAACACCGACCGAGAGCGTGCGGCCGTCCTCGCGCGGATCGACCGAGGCGATGTCTCGCTGACGCTCCTCCACACGGAGACCTCGCGCGGGATCGCGCCGGAGGGCCACCTCGACCCGGAGACGGAGCGCGTCCGGTTCTGGCGCTACCCCGTGGCTCGCCAGTCGCTCGGCGTCCTCAACGCCCGGGCGCGGCGCGGCTGGTGGCGGCTCGGCGCGGCAGCATGGGGCACTGCCTCGGTGCTGACGATTGAGCAGTACGAGGGCACATCGTACGAGACGGTTACGGGCGAGGAGGAGGACCGCGATGCGAGCGGCGGCGTGCGCGTGCTGGCGGAGCTTCCGCGCGCCTGGGGCGTGTTTCGGGCGGCAGCGTTCGGTCAGGCGGCACAGCATCGGCAGCGCGAAACCGACCAGCCCGATGAGCGCTTCCGGCATCTCGAGGGCAGCCTCGGCATCGAGGCGGAGACGGGCGGGCGCGTTCAGGTCTCCGCCGGGATCGCCCTCGATGCGCTCGCGCCCATCGAGACCGGACAGCGCCCCGAGGCCGGACCGTTCTCGGATGTGGCGCTCCACCTCGGTGCCGTCACCGAGGCGGGGGGCCTCCGGCTCCGGGCTGGTGGTGGGCGCAAGACACGCTTCCCGTCCATGCGCGAGCTCTTCGGCGGCGCCCTCGGTCGGTTCGTGGTCAATCCCGACCTGCAGCCAGAAACCGCGTGGCTGGCAGAGGCGGGTCTGGAGGTCGCGCGTCCGGCGTGGCAGGTCGGCGCCGTCGCCTTCGCGCGGGACGTGGACGGCACCATCGAGCAACGCCAACTCGACGACGGGCGGCGGCAGCGCGTCAACCTCGGCGGCTCGTGGGCCGTGGGCCTGGAGGTCACCACCGAGGCGCGCCCGGCCACGTGGCTCCGGCTGGACGGCGCCGCCACGGTGCTGCGCCAGCGCTCGGACGCTGGCGAGCGGCTGACCGAGCGACCCGGCGCTCTCGCCCGCCTCGGTGCCGAGGTGAACCGAGGCGGGTGGCGCCTCGGGCTCGGCCTGGACGGCATCGGCGGGGTGGTCTCTCCGGTGCCGGGCGGCCTGGAGGAGCTTCCCGGCGCGATTCTCGTCTCGGCCGATGCGGCCCGGCGATGGATCGTCGGCCGTTCCATCGTGGAGGTGTCGGTGCGGCTGCAGAACGCGACCGATGCGCTGCACGTCCCGCAGGTGGGGCTCCCGGCTCCCGGGCGGCAGGTCACGGCGGGCCTCCGCGTGCTCGGGTAGCCGAACGCCGAGGGCAAGACGGACACGAAATCAGGGCACTCGCACGTCCCCTCTTGCGAACCCTACGACGATCATCGTATCGTACTACTACGATCGTCGTATACGATATGCCCCGACGCACACTCAACCCCCTGGGCGAGACCGAGATGGAAGTGCTCCAGCACGTCTGGTCCCTCGGCACCGCCTCCGTCTCCGACGTCCACGCCCGCATCCTCGACACGCGCGAGGTGGCCTACACCACGGTCATGACCGTGATGAAGAAGCTCGCGAAGAAGGGCTACCTCACCTTCGAGAAGGAAGGCAACGCCTACATCTACAGCGCCGCCCAGCCGCCCGAGGAGGTCCGCTCCGATCTCCTGCGCGGCCTGCTGGAGAAGGTCTTCCAGGGATCGCCCCGCGCCCTGGTTCACACCCTCGTCCGCGACGAGTCCCTGTCCCCCGACGAGATCGACAGCATCCGCCGGATCGTCGAGTCCATCCGCCGCGACGACGATGCTTGACGCTCTCGATGCCCTCGGCCGCGCGTCCCTCGCGCTCGTCTGGCTTCCCCTGGCGGCGTGGACCGTCTTGTGGCTTGCCTCGGAGGTCGTCTCGCGCCTGCCGGGGCGGCTGCATCCGCTGCCTCGGTACCGCGCGACGCAGGCCCTCCTCTTCGCGCTCCCACTCGGCCTCGCGCTGGCTCTCCTCCTCGACCCGGCTCTCCTCGTGCCGTGGCTGCAGCCTCCCGTGGTGGTGGTGTCGGCCCTCGCAGACCCGCCCCTGATCGTTGAGGGCGCGACGGTCCCTCACGTCGTCCCCGAGGCACCCGCGCCCGTCCTGACTCTGTGGCGTGGCCTCGGGCTGCTAATGGGTGGCCTCGGACTTCTGGCGATGATCCAGGGCGTCCGCCTCGCGATGGGCGCCGCGACGCTCCACCGTCTGCGCCGAGCCCTGCCCACGCCGGATCCTGCGCTCACCACCGAGGCGGGAGAGGTCTCTCGGTCGCTCGGTCTCCGGCATCGCGTGGAGGTGGTCGCCTCGGACGCGGTGGCGGTCCCGATGACCTTCGGTGTCTGGCGTCCGGTGGTGGTGCTCCCGCCGTCGCTCTCGGATGAGGCGCGGCGCCTCGCACTCGGGCACGAGTTGGCCCACGTCCTCCGCCGCGATGCCCTCGCGACGTGGTGCGAGGCGGCCGTCGTCGCGGTCTTCGGATGGCACCCCGGCGTGCAGCGCCTCGCTCGTCAGTGCGACCTCCTCCGCGAGATGGTCGCCGACTCCACCCTCCTTTCGCGCCGCGAGGTGAGCCGCCCGGCCTACGCCGAGTTGGTCTCCTCCTTCGTCGCGCCCCCTGCCCCTACGCAACTCGTCGCGGTCGGCATGGCCGACTCCGCGTCCCACGTTCATCAACGCCTCGTGGCCATGACCCACCCTCATTTCCTTCGCAAAACCACCGGCCTCCTCGGCTGGGCTCTCGCGGGACTGCTCCTCACGAGCGCCAGTCTCGCCGTCACCGCCAGCCGCGCGCTGGCCCAAGAGAAGCGCATCGAAGTCCGCGAGATCCGCACCTCCGGTGACACCACGCCGCCAGTCCTCGTCGTGGACGGGCAGCGCCACGACGGCGGGATGGAGGTCGTCAACACCCTCGATGTCCACTCCGTCAACCTCCTGCGTGGCGAGGAAGCCGAAACTGCGCACGGCGAACCCATGGTCATCGAGGTGACCACGAAAGCACGCGCAGAAGCCCTCGGACTCGATCCTGCGGGCACCGTGTCGGCCTCCTTCGACGTGATTGAGGGCGACGAGGTGCACGAGGAGCGCAGCACCTTCGTCTTCCGTTCCGAGAGCGACGGCCCGGTCTCGCTCGAATCCTCCCAGGAGGTGACCCTTCGGGGGCTCCGTCGCGCCCTTCAGGAGCTGGAGTTGGAGGCGGACGACGTGCGAGTCCTTGACCACAGTTCCAACGTCGTGGTCACCCCCATGCTGGAGGGGGCCGTCACCGAGTTGGGCTTCGGGGCCGCCGGGATGAGCCGGATCGAGATCGTAAACGAAGACGGTGTCCGCGCCGCCAAAATCCATCTGCCCAACGGCGAGGTGCGGGAACTCCCGCTCACCGGCACGGGCACCACCTCCAGCGTCATCCTGCGTGTGACGCCGGACGGGGATCTGGAAACCCTGAAGGGTGCACTGGAGATTCTGGAAGGCGACCTCCTCACCCTGGACCGTGACCTAGAGACGGTCGTGGAGGGAGAAGTCAAGAGGGACACCGAGGCGGAAGCGACCCTCGGATCGTCCGGCATCGGATCCGTCTCGGTGCAGCCCAACCCCAGCACCGACAACGTCCGCCTCGGCTTCTCTCTCGCCGAGGCGAGCCCGGTCCAGCTTCGGGTCTTCGACATCGAGGGCCGCCTGCTCGTCTCCGAAGAGCGGACGATGAGCGCAGGCACCCAGTCCATGCGCGTGGACGTGTCCGACTTCGCGGCGGGGACGTACGTGTACCGCATCAGCACCCCGGGTGCGGATGTGCGCACGGGCCGGTTCAGCGTCACCCGCTGACGGAGTCTGTCCGCCTCGGTTGTGTCGGTGGCACTCCCGAGGCGGACGCCGCTTGGAGCGCCGCGCGTAGCTTGGCGGCATGTCTCTCGCCCGCGTCTGCGTCTTCTGTGGCTCCCGCTCCGGCGGTCGCCCCGCCTACGCGGACGCGGCCCGAGACCTCGGTGTCGTGCTCGCCACACGCGGCATCGGGTTGGTCACGGGCGGCGGGCACGTGGGGCTCATGGGCGTCATCGCGGACGCGGTGCTGGAGGCGGGAGGGGACGCGCAGGGCGTGATTCCCCGCGCGCTGCTGGAGCGCGAGGTCGGGCATGCGGGGATGACGGAACTGCACGTCGTGGAGACGATGCACCAGCGGAAGGCCACGATGGCGGCCCTGTCGGACGCGTTCATCACGCTCCCGGGCGGCATCGGAACGATGGAGGAGTTGTTCGAGGTCTGGACGTGGGGCGCGCTCGGCATCCACGCCAAGCCGGTGGGCCTGCTCAACGTGGCGGGCTACTACGACGACCTCCTCGGCTTTCTGGATGGTGCCGTGCGCGAGGGGTTCTTCCACCCGCAGCATCGCGCCCGGCTGGTCAGCGCCGACACGCCGGAGGATCTCCTCGCTCGGCTGGCGAGTGCGAGCGCTCCCTGACCCCGCCCGCCTCGGCACCGAGGCGGACCGTACCGACGCCACACGGGGCGTCTCCCCCACCATCCCCTCGCCCACCGCCCGATGCTCCTGACCCGTCGCGCGGCCTGGCTCCTCGCGCTCCCCGTCGCGCTCGTGCTCGTGGGGGTCGTGCTGTGGCCCAACCTCGCCACCTTCCGCCTCGGTCTGGACGCGGGCGCGTTCGGCGAGTTGTTCGGGGGATGGCGCGCGGCGGGGACACGGGCGCTCGTCAACTCGGTCGGAGTGAGCCTCGCGACGGTCGCTGGAGCGGGGATCGTCGGGACCGGGCTGGCGTGGGCGCTGTACCGCGTGCGGCTGCCGATGGCCGGGCTTCTGAGCGCGGCGGCGGCGCTGCCCCTCGCGCTCCCGCCGCTCGTGGGCGTCCTCGCATTCGTGTTTCTTTACGGCGAGGGCGGGATGCTCCCGCGCGGCCTCCAGGCCCTCCTCGGTCTGGACGCCGTCCCGTTCGGATTCACCGGGCTCGCGGCTGTCGTGGCGGTCCACGTCTACGTCTTCCAGGTCTACTTCTACCTCTTCGCGGGGGCGGCCCTCCGCGACCTGGATGGATCGCTGCTGGACGCGAGCGCAGACCTCGGCGCGAGCAGCTGGCGCACGTTCCGGTCGGTCGTGGTGCCGCACCTGAGGCCGTCGCTCGTGGGCGCGAGCCTGCTCGTGTTCATGCTCTCGATGGCGAGCTTCACCGCCCCTCTCCTCTTCGCCGAGGCGGAGCCGTTCCTCACCACGCAGATCTACCAGCTCAAGCTCAACGGCGCGCTGGACCGGGCCGCGACCGTCTCGGTGGTGCTCACGGGCATCTGCCTCGTGTTCCTGTTTCTGGCCGAGCGCGGCGGGGCCGTACGTGCGGTCGGCAGCGCGAAGGGCGTCGGGCGAGCACCGAGGCGGCTCCGGTCCGCCTCGGCGCGATGGGCCGCTGGAGTGAGCGTGGGACTCGCGCTGGTGCTCCTGCTGCTCCCCATCGCGACGGTCGTGCTGCTGTCTTTCGTGCGCGAGGGATCGTGGACGATCCAGCCGTTCCCGACCGACTTCACGCTGGACAACTACATCGCGCTCGCGGCCGACCCGGACGTGGCCGCGCCGATCCGTAACTCCCTCTGGATGGCCTCCCTCGCGACGCTCGCCAACGTCGTCTTCGGCGTCGGCGCCGCGCTCGTCATCACGGGGCGGCGGATGATCGGGCAGGGCGCCATCCGGGCGCTCTCGCTGCTTCCCTTCGCGATCCCGGGCACGGTCATCGCGCTGGGTCTCATCGTGCAGTTCGACGAGCCGAGTCTCCTCGCGGGCGGCGCCGTGCTCGTCGGCACCGTCTGGATTCTGCCGCTGGCGTACTTCGTGCGGCACGTCCCGCTCGTGGTGCGCAGCACGCAGGCGAGCCTGGAAGGCTTCGACCGCCGCCTCGCGGAGGCCTCGGCCGATCTCGGCGCAGGCGCGTGGCTCACGTTCCGCCGGGTGGTCTGGCCCGCGATCCTGCCCGGCGTGGTGGCGGGCGCCCTGCTGACGCTCGTGACCGCGCTCGGCGAGTTCGTGGCGAGCATCCTGCTCTACGTCTACGGCAACCGGCCCATCGCCGTGGAGGTGTTCGGCCAACTCCGCGACTTCGACCTGGGGGCCGCCTCGGCGTACAGCGTGCTGCTGATGGCGTTGGTCGCCGTCGCCGTCGGCCTCGCGCGATGGATGGGGACTCGGGGGTAGGGGCCAGTGGGGAGGGGCCAGTGGCCGTCGGTGTCCCGCCTCGGTCCGTTCGCGAAACACCGAGGCAAGACCCGAAGGTGGGCGGCGTGCGCACGTCTCACTCATCCAGATCCTGTGCCCTGGATGTCAGGATGTGCTCCAAAGGACGACGGACCACAGACGATGGACCACGGGCAGATGGCGGTCTGTCGTCCGTGGTCTGTGGTCTCTCCCCACACGGAGACCGAACGGTAGGCAGACAGCAGAGTCACGAAACGGTATCCCGAGCGGCACGTCTCCCCCGCCTCGGTCCGTTCGCGAGGCACCGAGGCGGACCACCGAGGCGGGCAGTAGAAGCACGTCCACCCCACTGGCGACGGCCCCTCCCCCATCCCCGCGCCATTCTCACGGACCCTCCCCTCTGAGGCTCGGTACCATCCGCTTTCCCTCTGATCTGGCCTCGCGCCACCCCTCCACTCCATGGACAAGCTCGTCATCCAGGGCGGACGCCCGCTCACCGGCCGCATCACCGTCGGCGGCAGCAAGAACACGGCGCTCCCGCTCATGGCCGCGGCCCTCCTCGGCGACGGCGTCTCGACGATCCACAACGTCCCCGTCCTCCAGGACGTGTTCACGTTCTCCAACGTGCTCCGCGTCACGGGCGCCCGCGTCCAGTACACCCCGGACGGCGACCCCAACACGCCCGACTCGATGGTCATCGATGCGAGCGTGATCGACCACCCGGAGGCGCCGTACGATCTCGTCAAGAAGATGCGGGCCTCGTTCTACATGCTCGGCGCGCTGCTCGGGCGGACGGGCCGCGCGAAGGTCTCGCTGCCGGGCGGTTGCGCGTGGGGGCCGCGTCCGGTGGACCTCCACATCAAGGGCATCGAGGCGCTCGGCGCAACGATCCGCGAAGAGGGCGGCTACGTCATCGCGGAAGCCCCCGAGGGCGGGCTGCCCGGCGGCCACTTCCAGATGGAGCCCTCCAGCGTCGGCGCGACGATCAACATCCTGCTCGCGGCCGTGACGGCCCGAGGCGAGAGCACCATCGGCAACGCCGCCGCCGAGCCGGACGTGGTCGTGTTCGGCGAGATGCTCCAGGCGATGGGCGCCCAGATCGACGGCCTCGGCACGAGCACGATCACCGTCCAGGGCGTTCCCACGCTGAACGCGGTCGAGTTCTCGAACTGCCCGGACCGGATCGAACTCGGCACCTATATGGTCGCCGCCGCCATCGCGACGCCCGCCGGGGAGACCTTTCGCATCGACGGCGCCCACCCGCCCCACCTCGGTGACGACTTCCGCGAGCGCTTCGCCGAGACCGGCGTGCCCGTGACCTACGGCGACGGCTACGTGGAGGTGACCGGCGTGGATGCCATCCGCCCGGTGGACGTGGTGACGTCCCCATACCCTGGCTTCCCGACCGACCTTCAGGCCCAGTGGACGGTGATGATGACCCAGGCCGACGGCCCGAGCACCGTCCGCGACACCGTCTACACGGACCGCTTCAAGCACGTCCCGGAGCTTCGCCGCCTCGGTGCGCACCTCCGCGTGGAGGGCGACACCGTCCACGTGGAGGGCAAGAACGGATCGGGGCTCTCCGGCGCCATCGTGATGAGCACGGACCTGCGGGCCAGCGTCTCGCT
>JBCCPW010000058.1:0-11564 GCA_039024735.1 Bacteroidota bacterium | reverse complement strand
CGGAGTTGGCGAAGCGGCTGACGGAGTACCTCTTTGACAGCCAGGATGCGCTCATCCGCATCGACATGTCCGAGTACATGGAGAAGTTCTCCGTGTCTCGGCTCGTCGGTGCGCCTCCGGGCTACGTCGGCTACGAGGAGGGCGGCCAGTTGACCGAGAAGGTCCGCCGCAAGCCGTACTCGGTCGTCCTGCTGGACGAGATCGAGAAGGCCCACCCGGACGTGTTCAACATTCTGCTCCAGGTGCTCGATGACGGAATCCTGACCGACGGCCTCGGCCGGAGGGTGGACTTCCGCAACACGATCATCATCATGACCTCGAACATCGGGGCGCGGGACATCAAGAACCTCGGCAAGGGCATCGGCTTCTCGCTGGACGCCAGCCAGACGTTCGACTACTCCAAGATGAAGTCCACGGTGGAGGACGCACTCAAGCGGGTCTTCAACCCGGAGTTCCTCAATCGCATTGACGATGTGATTGTGTTCCACCCGCTGGAGAAGGAGCACATCTTCAAGATCATTGAGGTGATGCAGTCCGATCTCTTCGCACGCGTGGAGGACCTCGGGATCGGGATCGAGGTCACCGAGGCGGCCAAAGAGTTCCTCGCCGAGAAGGGCTACGACCCGCAGTACGGCGCCCGGCCGCTCCGCCGCGCGATTCAGAAGTACGTGGAGGATCCGATGGCCGAGGCGATCCTGACGAAGGACCTCGACGAAGGCGCCAAGATCACGGTCGACCACAAGAAGAACGCTGAGGAGTTGACCTTCCGGACGCGGAAGTCGCGCAAGAAGAAGGCGGCCGAGCCCAAGCCGGAGGAGGAAGCTCCCGAGGCGGCGGACGAGTAGTCCTCCCGCATCTCCCCCCTTCCTGCCCCACTGGTGCTTGCCACCGTGGGGCGGTTGCGTTTGGGGTCCCCGTGCCGTCCGCCTCGGTACCGAGGCGGGACTGCCGCGAACCGCAGCGTTTCACACGGAGCGGACACGGAGAATCCTGATTGTGGGCGCTGAGCTCAGAATCACCGGTCCCGGCGATATGGAACGTCGGCGCCCGATTCCTTTGCGGCGTGGGCTCCGCCTGTCTTATGACTCACGGACGGAGGCCGCGCCAGACCACCGCTGCCCTTCCGTCCGCCGCGGTACCGAGGCGGGACCAAGAAAAAACCGCCCGGTCTCTCCATCGAGACCGGGCGGCGTATCGGGGCGGCGGGCGACCTCAGCGCGAGAGCGCAACCGAGCGGGTGACGGTGGCGCCTCGGCCGTCCGTCGCGCGGACGAGATAGAGACCCGGGGGCAGGTTGGACCCGTCGAGGCGGAGGTTGTAGGTGCCCGCTTGGAGGGTCCCCTCGTGCAGCTTCATGACCTCGCGGCCGAGCGCGTCGAACACAGCGACACGGAGCGCCGTCGTGGCGTCGAGCGAGAGCTGGAGGCTCGTCGTGGTCGAGAACGGGTTGGGTCGAGCGGCCGAGAGACGGAACGGTTGCGGCGTGTCGTCCACGTACTCCAGCGAGAGCGCGTCGCCGTCCACGGGCGCCGCGTGGGCGGGCGCGATGGCCACTCCGAGAAGGAGCGTCAGGGCGAGCGCGAGGGTAGAGCGGAGCATGAGCGTAGCAGAGGTCATCGCAATATCGGGTCTGCACGGGAGAGATACAACCAACCATGCGTCAAGGTTCGTGCCGAGGACATCGTGACCAATGGAATCACGACCGACGCCACAGCGATTGACTGCGAGGATCGCGCATGGACCGGGACAGAACGCTTGGCTGTTCCTGCAATCCCCTCCCCTTCAGTACCAGCGCGCCCACCACGCCCGCCACAAAACCGCCGATGTGTGCACCGTACGCGACACCTCCTGTCTGCTCGGAGGCAAACAAGGACCCCCAGCCGTTCACGAACTGGAACGCGATCCACACGCCGAGCACGATGAACGCGGGCACGCTCACGACGCGGACGAAAAAGATGGCGTTGACCCGGTTCTTGGGGAAGAGCACGAGGTAGGCCCCGAGGACCCCCGAGATCGCCCCGGACGCGCCCAGGCTCGGCACGAGGCTATCCGGATCCAGCGCGATCTGTGCAAACGAGGCCACGAGCCCGCTCAAGAGGTAGAACCCGAGGAACGTCGCGTGGCCGAACCGATGCTCCACGTTGTCCCCGAAGATCCAGAGGTAGAGCAGGTTGCCGCCGATGTGGGCCAGTCCGCCGTGCATGAACATGGCCGTCAACAGCGTGAGGTAGATCATCGGCGCGGGGCCGGGCCCCGGCCGCTGCGGGATCTGGCCCGACACACTGACATCCAGCGGGACGGTGTTCGCGAGGTCCACGCCCGTCGTGATCTCCTGGGGGACCGTGCTCCACGCGTACGTGAAGTCAGGGTCTGACATCTGGACCAGGAACAGTCCGACGTTGGCGATCAGGAGCACCCACGTCACCAGCGCAGGGCCGGAGAGGCGGCGGTCATCGTCAGAGATGGGAAACAGCATGGGGACGTCCGCCTCGGTGAGGGTGTGAGAATGAACGGGAGTCTACGGGCGTCCAGTCCCGCGCAACCGGTCAAATGCCAGAAACGCCGCTGCCACATGGACCCCATGGACGATCTCGCCTCGGCCGACCATACCCGCGAGATCACCGAGGCGGACGGTCCGCACGACGATGTCTTCGCTTGGGTCGAGAGACGGCGTCACGGCCACCTCGGCGCCGTCTGCGAGGAACACGTGCGCCCAGTTGGTGTGGCGCGAGGGCTCGGTGGCGAGCGTGGCGAGCGGGACGAGGTCTCGCGCCAGGACGCCCGCTTCCTCGGCCAGTTCGCGTCGGGCTGCGTCCTCCGGCGTCTCGCCGTCATCGACGGACCCAGCCGGAAACTCCAGGCTACGCCGCCCGATCGCGTGGCGCCACTGCTCCACCATCACGACATCACCATCGGGTGTGACCGGCACGACGCAGGCCCAGTCCGTGTACTCTAGCACGTAGAACGCGTCGAGGACGGTGCCTGTGGGGAGGCGGACCCGGTCCTCGCGCAGGCGAATCCAAGGCGGACGATCCAACAGAACGCGCGAGACGAGGGTTTGCCAGGGCTTCGGGGGGGCGGTCATCGCGTGAGGCATCGGGGAGATGCAACCTACCGGGGAGGACGGCACGGGTGAAGACTCTCGGGAGCACGCCGGAGCCCGCGCGGTGCCGTTGACCCGCCTCGGCGCCGAGCCGTATCATGGCGACCCTTCGCGGGAATAGCTCAGTTGGTAGAGCATCTGCTTGCCATGCAGAAGGTCGCCGGTTCGAGTCCGGTTTCCCGCTCTCTGAGAAAAGCGCCTCTTCTGACTCAGGAGAGGCGCTTTTCTTTGATGGCTTGCGGGTCGTCGGAAGCGAGGTGGTGTGGATCTCTCGCTCCCGCTGGCGTCCCCGCCTCGGTACCGAGGCGGTAGAGATCGCGGAGTGGCGACGGTACGAAACGCGACTGCAACCGCGCCGGAGTGCATGCGTTGCCGACCGTACTTCGTCTCCTCGGTCCCGACCCTTCGCGCATGACCATCGGCATCACCTGCTACCCCACGTTCGGCGGCTCCGGCGTCGTCGCCACGGAGTTGGGGAAGGCGCTCGCCGCGCGAGGGCACACGGTTCACTTCATCGCATACGCGCTGCCGCTGCGGCTGGAGCACGTCGCGGAAAACGTGTTCTTCCACGAGGTTCGGGTCAACACGTACCCGCTCTTCGAGTACCCGCCGTACGCGTTGGCCCTCGCGAGCAAGATGATCGACGTGGTCCGGCACGAGGGCCTCGACCTGCTCCACGTCCACTACGCCATCCCGCACGCCACGAGCGCCGTCCTCGCACGGCAGATTCTCGAAGGCCACGGCCTCCGCGTGCCCGTCGTGACAACGCTCCATGGAACCGACATCACGCTCGTCGGGAAGGACGCCAGCTTCAAGCCGGTCGTGGAGCACGCCATCGACGCGAGCGACGGGGTGACGGCGGTGAGCGACTGGCTCCGTCAGGAGACCCTGGCCTCGTTCGATGTCTCGAATGAGATCGAGGTGATCCCCAACTTCATCGACACAGAGCGCTTCCAGCGGCAGCCGAAGGATCACTTCAAGCGCGCCATCGCGCCGGAGGGCGAGCGGCTGATCGTGCACGTCTCCAACTTCCGCCGGGTCAAGCGCGCGACGGACGTGGTGGAGGTCTTCGCGCGGCTGCACGCCGAGGGAGTCTGGCACGAAGGCCACGCGCGCCACGGCCAGCCGGGCGGCGTCAAGCTGCTCATGGTGGGCGACGGCCCCGACCGGGCCGCGAGCGAGCAGCGGGTGCGCGAGTTGGGTCTGTGGAGTGATGCGCGGTTCCTCGGCAAGCAGGAGCCCGTGGAGGAGATCTTGTCCATCGCGGACCTGTTCCTCATGCCGTCCGGATCCGAGACGTTTGGCCTCGCGGCGCTAGAGGCGATGGCCTGCGGCGTGCCCGTCGTGTCCACGGACATCGGGGGACTCCCGGAACTCAACATCGACGGCGTGACGGGCTTCCTCCGCCCCCTCGGAGACGTGGAGGGCATGACCGAAGCAGCGCGGCTCATCCTGTCGGATCCCGAGCGTCAGGCGCAGATGGCGCGAGCAGCACGCGACCGAGCAGAGCAAGAGTTCGAGTGGAACCGGATCGTGCCTCGGTACGAGGCGCACTACCGCCGCGTGCTGGCCGCGCAGGGGGACGCGAGGGTTGCAGTTCGTGAGGCGCTCGGGAAGCCCAGCGTACCGGGGTTCCACGAGTAGCCGTTCCCGCCTCGGTACCGAAGCGAAGAGACTGCGGGGCCGTCCGCCTCGGTGGCGCTCACCCTGATACCATCACCGAGGCGGAATCGTCCGGGCTCCCCAGGTGCCCACTCGCCTCGGTACCAAGGCGGACCTCGAAACCGCTACGCCGTCTCGCGAAGCAACTCGATCACCCGCCCCGCGACGCCCTCATCGTAGAGCATCAGCCGGTGGAGCTTCACGTCCACCTGCTCAGACCCGGCGCCGATGTCGCCACTCGCTCCGGGGAGCACCGTCAGATCGTACGGTGTCCACAAGGACGCAAACTGGACCTGTTCCAGCACCTCCGCGTCCTGCTCCAGATCGTTCAGCAGGTCACTCCCCGGGCGCATCTCCCGCGCGGCCGTCTGAGGCATCGCGCGGGCCATGTGGCTGCCTCGGTGCGGCGACGCGAGCGTCACGAGGCGACGGACCTTCTCGCTCCCGTTCATCCGCTGCACCCACAGGCGCGAGACGAGCCCGCCCATCGAGAAACCGACCACGTCCACCTCGGGAAACGGCGCCGCCGCCTCGGCGACCTGGCCTGCGAAGCGACGGAGCGAACAGGTCGCGAGGCGAGGCGTGAGGCGGACCGGGATCGTCGAAAATCCCGCCTGCTCCAACCTCGGACCGAGGCGGTGGAAACAGGCGGGACTGTCGAGAAAGCCGGGGACGAGCAGGACGGGACGCGACATGGCGGCCCCGTACGCGGGCTCGTCCCCAGAGGTTCAGCGGAGGATGGTCAGGCGCGAGATCGCGCTCTCGCCGGTCGTCTCGTCGAAGACGCGGACGAGGTACGGGCCAGGCGTGAAGGAACGCGCGTCGAACGTGACATCGGCCACACCGAGGGGGGCGCGGACCTCCTGTGTCGCCACCACGCGCCCGAGGGCGTCGATGACCTCCACGGTGAGGTCGCCCGCCTCGGCGGTCGTCGCGCGGAGCGTGAACGAGCCGCGTGCCGGGTTCGGGAAGACGCGGTCGATCTGGAAGCCGACGGTCTTCGCGGCCGTGGCGTCGTTGGGCGGCGCGACCCCGCTGACGGACGAGATCACGTCGGCGTCCTCGAATCGGGCCGTCGCCGTGGCTCCCTGGCCGTAGTCGGCAGCGGAGACCGCGAGACCAGCCGGAAGCGCACCTTGGAGCGCCGCCACATCGGCGGTACCGACCGGCGACCACGACTGGCCGTCAGACGAGACGAACGCCGCGACGGTCGTACCCGAGCGGTCGAGGCGAATCCACCTCGGTGCGGTGTCGCCCCAGAGATCGACTGGACCCGCGCTCGGCCCGTTGGCCGCCGTGCGGAACTGGAAGTGCGTCCCTAGCTTGGAGACGAAGACGCCCGCGTACGGCGCGCCGGGCGCCGAGGAGGCACGGATGACGAGCCCGCCCTTGATCCAATCCGAAGACCCGGTCAGAGAGGCCACTCGCGCGATGACCGTTCCGTCGCCGTCTAGCGTGCGCGAGACGAAGTGGAAGTTGTCGCGGTCGCCCCACACGTCGCCGCCGCCCGTCACGACGAGAGCGTCACCGTCGAAGGAGAGCGAGCCGTTTCCGGCCGGATCGCCGATGTCAGTCGCGGCCCAGGTACCCGGGTCCGGGGTAGACGTGGAGACATTGTCGAAGGACGCCCAGGCGAGTTCACCGGCGCCGTAGTCGGCCGCCGAAACGGCCAGACCGGCGATGGCATTCGACCCGAGGCTCAAGGGCTCACGGCCCACCTCGGTCCAGGAATCGCCATCGTCGGAGACGTACGCGACGATGCCACTCGACAGCCGCGCGATGCGCAGCCACCGAGGCGCGGTCTCGTTCCAGCGGTCAATCGGGCCATTGGACTCCGCGTTGGTGGACGAGCGGTACTGGAGGTGCGTCCCTCGGAAGGAGACGAGAAGCCCGAGGTAGCGAGCTCCGGCCGCCGCGCTTTCACGAACCACCAGACCGGCCTTGGACCACTCGTTCTCGCCGTGCAGTTCCGCCACCCGCGCGGTGATCACCCCACCGACCGGCAGGGACCGCTGCACGAGGTGGAATCGGTCGCGAGAGCCCCACACGTCGCCCGAGCCCTCCACGGTGAACACACCATCGGCCCATCCGGCCTGTCCGGCCGCGTCCACGTTGCCGACATCGCGTGACGACCAACCCGAGGGGAGCGGGCCGAACGGCTCCACGAGCGCGAAGGCGCGAAGCTCGGCGGCGGAGACGTAGCCTCCGACCCCGGCAGGCGGCCCGATGATGCGGATCGCGTCCGCCGAGATCGGCGCGAACGACATCTCGTACGCGTCGTAGTTCTGGCCATCGTTGGCGCGATACGCGGGAGCGCTCTGGAGCGCAGTGACGCTCGCCCAGTTCCCGCCTCGGCGGACCTGCACATCAAGGGCCTCGAACCAGCCGCCGTTCGCCTCGTGGCGGCCCTCCACGAACCGGAGCCCGCTCAGCGTCTTTGTCTCAGAGAACTCCAGCCCGATCCAGTCCTCGGTGCGATCCGGGTCGCCGGAGTTCGTGCGGACCTGGAAGGCACCGCTCGTGGTCCCCGAGGCGGGCTCCACCCCGTCCACGAGTCGCCCGAGGTTGGGCACGTTGACGCCCGCGATGGGGGTCGCGTCTGCCGTCACGTCGCGCGCAGAGACGCCAGGGCCGGTGAAGAGGACCGTTTCCGCCACCGAGGAGAGGCCCCGGTCGTCACGGACTTCGGCGCGGACGCGGTAGTAGACCGTCTCACCGGGGAGGCCGTGCTCAAACGGAGTGAAGGTGTCGGTGCGCCCGCTGCCCACGAAGATGTCGGGGTGGGAGTGGTTCTCGTGGATCTGCGTGATGGTCCACTGGACCGCGAGTGAGTTGTTGTTCTGGTCCGGGTCGCTCACCTCGGCGATGAGGTCGACCGGCTCGCCGACGCGCGGCCGGGCGTTCCGAGTGGCCTCCGCGATGCGGATCGTCGGCGCGGTTCCTGCGCGGACCTTGACCGGCACCGTGGCCTGTCGCGTATCCAGACCGTCGCTCACGGTCAGCACGACGGTGTAGTCGCCCGAGGCGCCGTAGGTCACGAGTGGCGCACGCTCCACCGAGGTGCGGCCGTCGCCCAGGTCCCATGAGTAGCTCAGCGCGTCCCCATCCGGGTCGAACGAGCCGGAGGGAGAAAGCTGCACCTGAAGACCGACGCCTCCGTTCTCCGGGCTGGCGGTCGCTCGCGCGACGGGCGCCGCATTTGCGTCCTCTCCGTTGTGACGCAGCCGCTTGATCCGTCCGTTCCACACGTCCACCATGTACAGGTAGCGCGAGAGCGGGTCGTAGGTGTAGTTCACCATCGTGCCCGTCGCCGTGCCGAACGTGGCGTCGTTGACGGGAATACCGTTGCCGTTCAGGTCTGCGCTCGCAGTCCATCCGAAGGAGTAGTCGCCGTAGAAGACGCGGCCGGTGTACTGCGCCGGGTAGCGATCGCCGAGGTACACGTCGCCTGCGACGATGGTGCGCCCGCGCCGCGTGGGCGGGTTGGACTGGCTGTTGTTGTTCCGGCCCCACCAGAAGATGCCCTGCGAGATCGTGCCCGCGTTGTTCTGGTTGCAGCCGTTGGTGGCCGGGTTCAGATTGAAGTACCGGGGCTCTTGCGCGGGTCCTTCGTAGCACGGCCATCCGAAGTTCTCCCCGCCTTGCGCGACGTGGAAGTCTTCGAAGCGGGTCCAGCCCACGTCGCCGATGTAGAGCGTTCCAGGGCGGCCATCCGCGGGGTTCGCGGAGCCGTCGTCACCGATGGAGAAGCGATACGGGTTACGCAGTCCGAGGGCCCAGACCTTCGAGGCGGTGTCGTCGGCGTCACCTGTGTAGAACGGGTTGGAGGGCAGGCCGCGCCCCGTCTCGGGATCCACACGAAGGATCTTGCCCGCGAGGCTTTCGACGCGCTGGCTGCGATAGGAACCGATGTCCTCCGAGGCCGGGAGTTTGTCGGATCCGAAGCATTGCGGGTACAGTCCCCCTTCATCCACACGGCTGTAGTGGGCGCCGTCTCCCGTCCCGACGAGCAGGGTGCCATCGGCGCCAAACTTCAGCGTGCCGATGGAGTGGGAGAAGTAGCACGAGGGGATGCCCGTTCGGAACGTCTCACCGATGAGAACCCTCCGTGAGGAGAGATCGGCGACGTTGGGGTTGCCCGCCTGTCCCTGGTAGCTCACGACTCGCGCGTACGCGTCTTGCCGCTGGGCATCACTCGTGGCGTTGTGGTCCACGGTCAGGGAAAAGAACACGCGGCGGTTCGTTTCGAAGTCGGGGTCGATGGCGATCCCGAGGAGACCACGGTCGCCCTGGTTGAGGACCTCATCGCGCAGATCCAGGAACGGCGTCGACTGGAGGGTGCCGTTGACGACCACCTTGACGATGCCAGACTTTTCGAGCACGAACATCCGGTTGCCGGGCGCGAAGGCCACGGCGACCGGGACGGTAAACCGGGCGTCGACGGCGTCTTCGAGATAGAAGCCGCTGGGAAGGCCGGGACTTGCCGCCGACTTCTGAGCCGGGGGCGTGAACAACATCTGGCTGCTCGCAATCGGGGCGAACACCAGCAGAGGGAGGAGGAAAACGAGCCGTCGCATCGGGGAACTGCGGTGGTAGGCGAGGTCCCGAGGCAAAGAGCGTGCAGGGATGCGGAGGCGCCGTTTAGAAGCACCGGCTGCCACGCTCCCTTGCCCGGGGCCCTCACAATAGGGCACGAGATGAAATCCACGCCGTAGAATCGTGCCCGCGTCTCGTTTTACGACTCGTTCGCGAGCCGCTCGAGGTGCGCGAGCCACAGCGTATCCGGATCGCTCGCGACGAGCGTGACGGCGCCGCATTCCCCGCAGACCTGGGCGGTGGCATCCACAGTCACCGACCGCTTTCGAAAGGTCGACTCCGGGTTGCGGCTCAGGCCGACCTGGGTCTTGATCGTCCCGTACCCGGACGCGACGATGTAGACATCGGGGATGATGGCGTCGGCGCCGCAGTGGACGCAGACGGGGTTGATGGCGGGGTCGCGTTCGGGCATGAGGGCAGTCCGCCTCGGTGGGCGTTTGAAAGCGCACCGAGGCGGGCGGGGTTAGAGGATCGGCGTGCGGAAGAGATCGTCGGCGCGGACGCTCTGGACGAAGGCCGTCAGGAGCGTCACGGTCGCCTCCACGTCCGCGAGGTCCACCGTCTCCACGGTCGAGTGCATGTAGCGCATCGGGATGGACACGAGGGCGCTCGGGATGCCGCGACGCGTCGTGAAGATGACGTCGGTGTCGGTGCCAGAATAGCGCGACGAGGACTCGTGCTGAAGCGTGACGCCTTCCGCCTCGGCGACCTCCACAAGCCGCTGGACCACCGTCGGGTGGTTGACCGTCCCGTGGGTGACCGTCGGGCCGCCGCCGAGGACGACTTCCCCGTGCTTGGCCTTCTCGATGCCCGGCGAATCCGTCGCGTGGGTCACGTCCAGCACGACGGCCACATCGGGCGCGAGGCGGTAGGCCGCCATCTTGGCGCCGTTGCCGCCGATCTCCTCCTGCACGGCGTTCAGCGCAATGGTCGTCGCGGGGTGAGGCTCCGCCTCGGCGAGACGTGCGAGAACCTGCGTGAGCACAAAGCCACCGAGGCGGTTGTCCAGGGCGCGTCCGGTCACGCGGGAGTCGCCCAGCATCTCCGGGCCATCGGGGTAGACCGCGGGGTGGCCCACGCGGAGACCGAGGGCAGCCACCTCGTCTCGGGACGATGCCCCCACGTCCACGAAAAGATCCTCCAGCTTGGGCGCCTTCTCCTCGCCCTTCCGGTCGCGCAGATGGATGGCCGTGTTGCCAATGATGCCGGGAACGGGCCCGTTGTCCCCCAACAGCGTCAGCCGACGCCCTCGCGCGATGGCGTGATCGCTCCCACCAATCCGGTCGATGCGGAGATAGCCCGCCTCGGTGATGTACTTGATAGCGAAGCCGATCTCGTCGGCGTGGGCTTCGAGCAGGACAGTCGGGGCGCCTTCGGTGCCCTCGCGGACGGCCCAGGCGCTCCCGTACGCGTCGCTCTCGATGCGGTCGGAGGACGTGGCCGCACGGGCGGCCCAGAGGCGCTGGCCCGGCGCCTCCCAGCCGGTCGGCGAGGGCGTACGAAGGAGGTCGAAGAGGAACTGGCGGTCGTCGGCGGTCATGGGTGGGCGTGGGGACTGGGAACGGGAAGATCTGCGTTCCTCCGCCTCGGTGCCGAGGCGGGACGAGACGGGACCGAGGCGGCCCGGGGAGCGAACCCCACCTCGGTGTCCGGGTACCTTCGCGGGATGCGCCTCCCTCCCATGCTTCGACTTCTCGCCGTGCTCGCGCTGGCGACGGCGGTACCGGCCGCCGCGCAGTGCCCCGCCCCTGGTCTGCCGCCGGACGCGCCCGGTCCGCTGCGCGTCATGAACCTCGCCGCCCACCCGGACGATGAGGACGGCCTCACGCTCGCCTACTACCGGGGCCATCGGGACGCCCTCGCGACCTCGATCATCTTCACCCGAGGCGAGGGCGGGCAAAACGAGATCGGGCCAGATTTGTACGAGCGCCTCGGTGCGGTCCGCACGCGCGAGACCGAGGCGGCGGCGCGTGTCCTCGGCACGCAAGTGATCTATCTCAACCACTACGACTTCGGGTTCTCGAAGCACGCCCGCGAGGCGTTCGCGGAGTGGAGCCTCCCGCAGACCGGCTTCTGGGAGCCGCGCCGCGCGGAAGGACGCGTGGAGGTCGGGCGCGAGGCCGTCACCGCCGGGCTCGTCTACCTCTACCGCAAGCACAAGCCCGATGTCGTCTTCACCAACCACGACACCGTGACGGTCGGG
>JBCCPW010000057.1:0-11598 GCA_039024735.1 Bacteroidota bacterium | reverse complement strand
GGGGCGCCTCGCGTTGCTCATGCTGCTCGTCGGCACGCTCGGGATCGTGCTCGGTGGGCCGATCTCGTACCTCGCTGTGGGCCAGTTCATCGGCGACGCCGAGGCGTGGAAGGCCCTCGCCGCGCTCTCGGGCTCGTGGATTGGCGGGACGGCCAACATGGTCGCCATTCAGGAGAGCGTCGAACTCGCCGATCTCGGGCCGATCATCGTCGTGGACGTGGTGGTGGGATACGGCTGGATGGGTATCCTGCTCTTCCTCGCAGGCTACCAGGACCGGTTCAACCGGTGGGTGGGCGCGGACACGAGCGCGATGGACCAGGTGGATGAGACGCTGAAGCAACTGGACCAGACACGTCGGCCGGTGACCATCGAGACGGGCGCCATCATCATCGGGATCGGAGTCGCGGCGGCGGTGCTCTCTCGCGTCCTCGGTGGAGCGCTCAATCCGATCTCGCTTCAGGGGCAGATGATCATCTCCTCCGGCACTTGGGCCGTGCTCATCGCCGTCACGGCCGGGCTGGCGCTCTCGTTTACGCGCCTTCGCGATCTGGAGAAGGACGGGGCGAGCCGCATCGGGTACGTCGCGCTGTACCTGTTGCTGACCGGGATCGGCGCCCGAGGCGACCTCGCGGCCGTGCTGGACGCGCCGCTGTACCTGCTCACCGGAGTCGTCTGGTTGAGCGTGCACATTGGCCTCCTGTTCCTGGCGGCGAAGCTGCTCAAGGCGCCGCTCTTCTTCGTCGCGACGGGTAGCATGGCGAACGTGGGCGGCGCGGCGAGTGCCCCCATCGTCGCGGGTGTCTACCATCCCGCGATGGCGCCCGTGGGGCTGCTGATGGCCGTGGCCGGGTACGTGCTCGGGATCTACGCGGCGCTCGGCTGCGCGGTCATGCTTCGGCTGCTGGCTGGAGGGTGACCCGATCCGCCTCGGTGACCCCACGGAGGTCCCGAGGCAGGACGCCCGGCAGAGAGCTGATCCGCTCGCTCAGCCCTTCGGATGCCCCCGCCTCGGTACCGAGGCGGAAGGCGTCCTCTAGAGGGCCCGCATCACGGCCCGAACCGGTCCTACCACGAGGTACACGGGTGCCCCCGCCATGAACGAGCGCACCTTGTAGTGCCGCGCCGAGGGCGTGAACACCACGCGGCTCCCCTTGAAAGACATCCGCCGCACGAGCAGCGAGTCCTCCACGATGACCGCCACCAGGGAGCCCTCTGGGATCGGCTTGCTGCCCATGTCTTCGATCACGACGTAGTCGTCTTTGTGGATGCCGTCGTCTGCCATCCCGCCGTCGTCCACGTAGCCGACGAAGCCTGCGTCCGGGTCGAGGTGCGGGATGAGCCGCAGGTCCACGAACACCGATTCCTTGGTGCGGTGGAGAAGGTCCGGCTGGGAGGCATGGAGGGTCTCCGAGAGGAGCCCGAGTCTGGGCGGTCCGCTCCGGGTCCGCTTGCCGGGACCCGTGGTACCCGGAAGGCGGATGCCGCGCGAGACACCGGGCGTGCGGATGATGGCGCCCTTCCGCTCCAGCGCCATGAGATGCTTGTGGACCCCGTTGGTGCTGACGAGCCCGAGGTGCAGCCGTATCTCGTCTACAGTCGGCGGGATACCCTCATCGCGAAGGTGCGAGCGAACGAATTCATAGATCTGATTCTGGCGTTCAGTAAGTTGCGGTTGCACGGTTGATCAGGCAGTGCCCGATGGCGAAAAGGAGGGAATCGGGACGGGTGATGATACGTTCACTTGGGGAATTCAATGGTGAACATTCATTCCCTCTTTTGATTCTGGGCCGTCTGGGCGGTTTTTGAGCGCTGTTATCCACCGGGGGACCGAGTTATCCCCGAAACTGGCCCAAAAACGAGGGTTTTTATAGGTTGGAGGCGGTGGGGACGAGTGGGGATTCTCAACTGGCACCCCTCTCCCACCACTCACCAACCACCCTGAAGGGGACACCGGCTGTGGTCGGCTTCAAGGGCAGAGCAGAGAACACGATCGACGACAAGGGCCGCGTGGCGGTCCCGATCACGATGCGTCAGGCCATGCGGCCTGAGGCTCGCCAGTCGTTCGTGGTGACGCAGGGCATGGAGCAGTGCATCGTGCTCTACCCGCTCGATGTCTGGGAGTCCGACATCGCACCCCGGCTCGCGGCGCTCGACTCCTTCAACCGCGAGGCTGCACTCCTCTCGCGCCGCGTGTTGATGTGGGCGGACGAGGTCTCGCTGGACAGCCAGGGCCGCGTCTCGTTGCCGCGCGACCTGATGGAACTCGTCGGGCTGGAGACCGGCCGCAAGGCACGGGTGATCGGCATCAACGACCGCGTCGAGATCTGGTCGCCGGGGGTGTACGCAGCCTACCTCAACGGCAGCGCGCACTCGGTCGCCGAGTTGGCGGAGAAGCACCTCGGCCGTCGCCCCGCACCGGGCGCCGAGCCCGACGCCCAGGCCGCCTCTTGATCCATGCCTGCCCTCGCGCCCATGTCTTCCTCGCGACGTTCCCGCCGTCTCCACTCCGGCGGCGCGGCAGACGCCTCGCGTGAGGCTGCCCGCCTCGGTGGCGCCGAGGCGGGAGGGGCGAGCCCGTACGCGACCGGCTATCACGATCCGGTGCTCGTCCGCGAGACGGTGGACCTGCTGGTGACGGATCCGGCGGGCGTGTACGTGGACGGCACCCTCGGTGGGGGCGGGCACACGGCCGCGCTGCTCGATGCCCTCGCGCCCGAGGCGACCGTCGTCGGCATCGACCGGGACCCGGAGGCCCTCACGACGGCCCGCGCGCGGCTGACCGAGGCGGAGGCATCCGGGCGGTTCGTTCCGGTCCATGCCACGTTCGCGGAGATGGGTGCAGCGCTGGCCGCCGAAGGGTTCGCGCCGGGCACGGTCTCCGGCGTGCTGCTCGACCTCGGCGTCTCCTCGCGCCAACTCGACGCGGGGGCTCGCGGCTTCGCCTACGCCCAGGACGGTCCGCTGGACATGCGGATGAACCCCACCGCTGGCGAGTCCGCCGCCGATCTCGTCCGTCGCCTCCCCGAGGCGGACCTCGCGGACGTGGTCTACCAGTTCGGCGAGGAGCGCCGCTCGCGCGCCCTCGCGCGCGCGATCAAGAACGCAGAGCGGATGGAGACCACCGCCGATCTCGCCTCGGTGGTCCGATCCGCGACGCCGACTCGGGACGAGGTCAAGACGCTCGCGCGGGTCTTCCAGGCGCTTCGCATCGCCGTCAACGACGAACTCTCGCAGATCGAGGCGGCGCTGCCCGCTGCGCTGCGGATGCTCGCGCCGGGCGGTCGGCTGGCGGTCATTGCGTACCACTCGCTGGAGGACCGCCGCGCGAAGCGCTTCCTCCGCCACGGCACGTTCTCGCGCGATCCCGAGAAGGACGACTTCGGTCGTGTGCTCTCTCCGCTTCGCGCCGTGACCCGCAAGCCGGTCGTCGCCACCGAGGCGGAGATCACGGCCAACCCCCGCGCCCGGAGCGCCCGCCTCCGCGTCGCCGAGACCACCTCCGACTGATGCCTGCGACTGCGACCCGTCCGAAGAAAAAGAAGGCCGCCCGGAAGACGACCTCGCGTCCGTCTCCGCGCCCGACCTCCCGCGCGAAGCAGACGAAGTCCGCCCGCAAGCCGAAGGCGACGCGCGCGGTGATGGACCGCAAGTCGCGCACGGGCGACCTCGCGACGTGGGCCGACCTCGGCAGCAAGCCGACCTCGCGCGGCCAGAAGACCCGCGCCTCGCGGCGGGTCAAGGCCCTCGACGCCACGCCGAGCCTCCGCCTCGGGGTTCTCGCGCTGTTCGCCTGTGCGCTGCTGACCGCCTTCGTGGGCCACACCTTCGCGACGCAGGCGACGCTCTCCGAGGTGCAGGCGGCACAGGAGGAGAACGAGCGGCTTCGCCTCACGCACCAGCGCCTCCGAGGCGCCTTCGACCGGATGACCGGCCCCGAGGAGGTGATGCCCGCCGCCGCCCGCCTCGGTCTGGAGGAAGGCGTCGCGTATGGCCCTGCCCTTTCGCTGGACTGATGCGCGCCTGCCCCACCCGCACACGCCCCCCGGCATCGCACGCGACGGACGTGCGATGTCACTCCCGTACGGGCACAGCACGCTGTGCCCCTCCCGCCTCGGTACCGAGGCGGACCCCTTCGATTTCGTGAACGCCCGCCGCACCATTCTCAACCGCCTCTACGTCGTGCTCGGCGGGGTGCTGCTGCTCCCGGTGGCGGTGGTGGTGCAGATGCTCGTGTTGCACCTCGTGGACGGGCCGGAGCTGCGGGCGGAAGGAAACAAGCAGGCGTCCACCTTCGAGGAACTCCCGGCGCAGCGCGGCGCGATCCTGGACCAGGCCGGGCGTGTGCTCGTGCAGAACACCGCGCGCTTCGAGGTCGCCGCGGATCCGACCGTCGCGGGCTTCGAGGAGAAGCAGGAGGACCTGGTGCAGGTGCTCGGGCGCACGACGGGTCGGGGTGCTGAGCACTTCCGCCGCGCCATCGCGAGCCGCGCCAGCCGCCAGTACGTGCTTCTCGTCCACTCGCTCAGCGAGTCCGCGAAGGAGGAACTGGACGCGCTGGACATCCCAGGCCTCTTGGTCAAGGCGACGTACGCTCGCCGCTACACCTACGGCGACGCGATGGCGCATGTCCTGGGCCACGTGGACCGCGACATGGACGGCCGCGCGGGCGTGGAGGCGGTCCACGATGAGGCCCTGCGCGGCGAGCCCGGTCGCCGGGCGGTCCTGCGCGACATGCGCAAGAACATCCGCGCCATCGTGGGCGGGCACGTCGTGGAGCCCCAGCACGGCGAGACGGTCGTGCTCACGCTGGACCTCGTGCGGCAGTCCATCCTGGAAGAGGAACTCGCGCGAGGCGTCGCCGAGGCGGGCGCGACGTGGGGCACGGCCGTGGCGATGGACCCGGAGACGGGCGCCATCCTCGCGCTCGCCAACGTGCCGACCTACGACCCCAACCGGACGAGCGCATACTCCGCCTCGGCCCGCCGCAACCACGCCGTCGTGGACCGGATTGAGCCGGGGTCCACCTTCAAGCTCGTCACCGCCGTCGCCGCGATGGAGACCGGCGCCGTCGGCCTGGACGATGTGTTCGACACGGGCGAGGGCTGGCACGTCTTCCACGGGGAGACGATGAAAGACACGCGCGCGCACGGCACGATCACCCTCGGCGAGGCCATCAAGGTGTCCTCCAACATCGCGATGGGAATGACGGCCGAGCGGATCGGCGCGAGCGGGTTCTACGCCACCGCCCGCGCGATGGGCTTCGGTCAGCCGACCCTCGTGGACCTTCCGGGCGAGGTGCCCGGCACGCTCCGCAAGCCCGAGGACTGGGGCGTGCACACGCTCCCCTGGATGAGCACGGGCTACAGCATGGAGGCCACGCCGGTGCAGATGACGGCGGCCTACGCGGCGCTCGCCAACGGCGGCCTGCTCGTCCGCCCGCACGTCGTCGCGGAGCGGCGCGACGCCCGGGGCGAGGTGACGTGGCGTGCTCCCGTGGACTCGGTCCGCCGCGCGTTCTCCGAGCGGACCGCCGAGCGGCTGCTCCCGGAGTTCGAGCGCGTCGTGATGGAAGAGGGCGGCACGGCCCGCTCCGCCTCGGTGCCGGGTCTCCGCGTGGCGGGCAAGACGGGCACGGCGCAGAGCGCCGCCGGTGGCTCGTACGCTCGCCGGACGTACCGCGCGTCGTTCGCTGGGATGTTCCCGGCCGACGATCCCGAGGTGGTCCTCTACATCCTGCTCCACAACCCGTCTCACGGGTTCTATGGGGGGACCGTCGCGGCGCCGGTCTTCGGTCGCGTGGCCCGGCGGTGGGTTGGCACGTTCCCGAGCATCGCGCAGCGCATGGCGCCCGCTGAGCCGCTGCCCGCGCATGAGGCCGCCGTGCTCCCTCGCGTGGACGGGATGCCCGCGCCGCTGGCCGCCAGCCGCCTCCGCGCCAGCGGCCTCACGCCGCGCCTCCCGCGCCGCGCTGACTGGACACCCGTCGCCTATCGCGATGCCGAGCCCGGCGCCTCGGTCCGCACCGACCGCACCGTCCGCCTCGGTGAGGCGCCCGCCTCGGCTCCCGACACCCTCGGCACCGAGGCGGTCATGCCAGACCTGCGGGGCCTTTCCACCCGGCACGCCATCGCGTGGCGGCGCAGCCACGGCGTCCGGCCCCGCCTGGACGGCGGGGGCGTGGTCCGCACCCAGTCCGTCGCGCCCGGCGCGGCGCTCCCGTCCTCCGTCACGCTCTCTGCCTCCCGCTGATGGAGACGCCCCACGGGGCGCCTCTACCGCATCGTTGCACGTGTCCACCCTCCATCCGCACCCGCCCACTCCCGAGGTCACGCCGCGTCCGCTGGCCGACCTCGTGGCGCCCGTCCGCGCGGCCGGGCTGCTGGCGGCGGACGTGGGCGCGCGTGACGCCGAGACCGTGATTCGCGGCTTGACCGACGACAGCCGCCGCGTCCAGCCCGGTTTCCTCTTCGGCGCCATCTCGCCGGACACCGAGGCGGGCCGCGACGGTCACGACTACGTCCCCGCCGCGCTGGCGGCGGGCGCGAGCGCGGCGCTCGTCCACGCCGATTACCACCTGCCGGAGGCTGCGGCCTCCGCACCGGAACCCTTGGGGAAGGGTGAGCGCCTCCCCAGCGCCGTTCTCGTCCGCACGACGGATTCGAGAGCGGCGCTGGCGGAGGCATCTGCGGCCTTCTTCGGGCGCCCCGGCGACGCGCTCGCCCTCCTCGGGATCACCGGCACCAACGGCAAGACCACGACGGCCATCCTGCTGCACGGCCTCCTCGCCCGCCTCGGTGAGACCGCGGGCCTCATCGGGACCGTCGAGAATCGGATCGGCGCGGAGCGCTACGCGACGGCCTACACCACCCCCGAGGCCATCGGGCTCCAGAGCCTCCTCGCGTCCATGCGCGACCGAGGCGCGACGCACGTCGCGATGGAGGTCTCCAGCCACGGCCTCGCGCTGGACCGCGTGCGCACGCTGAACTTCCGCTCGGCCGTCTTCACCAACCTGACGCACGACCACCTCGACTTCCACAAGACCGTCGAGGACTACATGGCCGCGAAGCGGACGCTCTTCACGGGCCTCCAGCCCGATGCCGTCGCCATCGTCAACGCAGACGACCCGGCGCACGCCGAGATGACGCGCGAGACCCGCGCCCGGGTCGTGACCTTCGGGACGGCCCCCGGGGCGCACATTCGCGTGGAGGTTCTGGAGAACGCCGTCGCGGGGCTCCTCCTCCGCCTCGATGGTCACGAACGGCGGTTCAAGCTGGCCGGGCGCTTCAACGCACTCAACCTCGCGGCCGCCTACGCCGTCGCGCGAGACCTGGGCTACGCGGCCGCGGAGACCCTCGATGCGCTCACCGAGGCGGAGGGGGTCCCCGGGCGCTTCCAGACCGTCCGCTCCGCCGATGGCGTCCTCGGTGTCGTGGACTACGCCCACACGCCCGACGCGCTCGACAACGTCCTCGCGACCGCCCGCGAGATCGTTCCCGAAGGCCGCGCCCTCTGGGCCGTCTTCGGCTGCGGCGGCGACCGCGACCGGACCAAGCGCCCCGAGATGGGTCGCATCGCAACCGAGCGCGCCGACCGCGTGGTGGTCACGAGCGACAACCCGCGCACCGAAGACCCCGAGGCCATCGTCCGGGACATCGTCGCCGGGATGCCTGGTGTCTCCCGCCTCGGTGCCGAGGCGGGCCGACCGGAGGCGTACGAGGTCGTTGTGGACCGCGCCGCCGCCATCGCACACGCCGCCACCGAGGCGGACCCGGGCGACGTGATCGTGGTCGCGGGCAAGGGGCACGAGGACTATCAGATCGTCGGCACCGAGAAGCGGGACTTCGACGACCGCCTGCACCTGGGCGCTGCGTTCGCGCGGAGGGCAGGGGGCGGGGGCCAGTCGCCAGTGGCAGGCGCAGCCTCGTACAGCCAGACCAACGCAGACTCACCGGTGGCGTCCCCTCTCCCCTCGGGAGAGGGACAGGGTGAGGGAGCCGGCGAGCACACCGACCGCCAGTCGGGCGAGGGCTCTGCCGCTGGCCCCTCCCCATTCCCGACGGGCCCGTAATGCTCTACCACCTCTTCTCCTGGCTCGAAGCGACCTACCAGCCTCCCGGCTTCCAGGTCTTCCAGTTCGTCACCGTCCGCGCGGGGCTCTCCGCGGGGACGGCGCTGCTGGTCGCCCTCTTCGCGGGGAAGAAGGTCATCGCAGCGCTGCGGCGGAACCAACTCGGCGAGACCATCCGCGAGGGCGAAGACGCAGGCGCGGTCTCCCATGCGCACAAGGCGGGCACCCCCACGATGGGCGGCATCATCCTGCTCCTCTCGATGTTCAGCGCGGTGCTGCTCTGGGGCGACCTCACGAACCCCTACGTCTGGGTGGTCCTCGTGGCGACGGCCTGGATGGGCGCGGTCGGCTTCGCGGACGACTACATCAAGGTCGTGCGGAAGAACAAGGGCGGCCTCGCGGAGCGGACCAAGCTGATCGGCCAGATCACGCTCGGCCTCGGCATCAGCGTGCTCCTCTACCTGCTTCCCGCGCTCGATGGCATCCACACCGTCACGAGCCTCCCGCTCGTCCCCAACGGGACCATCGACTACGACATCCTCGCGCCGTTCGTCGGCGAGGGCTGGGGGTGGATCATCTACGTCCCTGTCGTCACGTTCATCCTGACGGGCGTCTCCAACGCCGTCAACATCACCGACGGCCTGGACGGCCTCACGGCGGGCACGACGGCGTTCGTGAGCCTCGCGCTGATCGCGCTGACCTACATCACGGGCCGCGTGGACCTCGCGGAGTTCGTCAACGACGTGCACATTCCGGGCACGGCAGAGCTGACGATCTACGCGGCGGCGCTGGGGGCGGCGTGCTTCGGGTTCCTGTGGTACAACGGGTACCCGGCGCAGGTCTTCATGGGCGACACCGGCAGCCTCGCGCTCGGTGCGGGCGTGGGCACGCTCGCCATCCTGATCAAGAAGGAACTCTACCTGCCCATCCTCTGCGCCATCTTTTTCGTGGAGGCGCTCTCGGTGATCATCCAGCGCGGCTACTTCAAGTACACGCGCAAGACGTACGGCGAGGGGCGGCGCGTCTTCCGCATGGCGCCGTTGCACCATCACTACGAGGCGGCGGGCATCCACGAGAGCAAGATCGTGATCCGGTTCTGGATCGTGACCGCGCTCATGGTCATCCTGACCATCTTCCTCTTCCGGATCCGATGACGGCGCACGAGATCCGGCGAGCCCTTCAGCCTGTCCGCGAGAGCGTGCAGGGCGTCCGCGCGACGGTCGTCGGCGGGGCACGGAGCGGCGTGGCGGCGGCGCGGCTGCTCGCCCGGCACGGCGCCGAGGTGTTCCTGACCGATCACGCCGCGGACCCCGGCCGCCTCGGTGCGGAGTTGGACGCGGCGGGCGTGGCCTCGGAGTTCGGCGGCCACACGGCCCGCGCGCTGGAGGCCGACCTGTTCGTCGTCAGCCCCGGCGTGCCCAGCACCGTTCCCCTCGTCACCGAGGCGGACGCGGCCGGGATTCCCGTCGTGAGCGAGATCGAGGCGGCGAGTTGGTTCTGCCCCGGCCCCATCGTGGCGGTCACCGGCAGCAACGGCAAGACCACCACGACCACGCTCATCGCGCACGTCTTCGAGACGGCCGGGCTCAAGCACGTCGTGGCGGGCAACATCGGGACCGCCTTCTCAGACCAGGTGGACGCCGTGGACGCGGACACGCACGTCGTGCTGGAGGTCTCCTCCTTCCAACTGGATCACATCTCGACGTTCCGCCCGCACATCGGCGTCCTGCTCAACATCACGCCGGATCACCTCGACCGCTACGGCGGCGACTTCGAGCGCTACGCCGCCGCCAAGTACCGCCTCTTCGAGAACCAGACCGAGGCGGACTGGCTCGTCTACAACCACGACGACGCCCACGTCCGCGCCCACGTCCAGCGCGCCGCCGAGGCGGGCGGCCTCACGCCGGTCCCGTTCTCCATCGAGCAGCCCCTCCGCCTCGGTGCCTTCGCGCACGAGGTGGACGGCACCGAGCAGATCACGCTTTCCCTCCCACACCGGGACCCCACGACCGAGGGACCCCTCACCCCGACCGATCCCGTGTTCCGAGACGACGACTTCATGCCCGCCTCTGACCTCGCCCTTCGCGGGCGCCACAACCTCTACAACTCCCTCGCGGCGGCCATCGTGGCGCGCGCGGTGGAGATCCGGAGCGATGTCGTGCGCCAAAGCCTCACCTCGTTCGAGGGCGTGCCGCACCGCCTGGAGCGCGTCCGCGCCGTGAACGGCGTGGAGTACGTCAACGACTCCAAGGCGACCAACGTCAACGCGGTCTGGTACGCCCTGGAATCCTTCGCCCCGCACGATGACGGCTCCCCCTCGGTGGTGCTCATCGCGGGCGGGCGTGACAAGGGCAACGACTACGGCCCGCTCCGCCGCCTCGTGGAGTCTACCGTCAAGGGGATTGTTGCCATCGGCGAGGGCGCGGAGAAGGTGCTGGAGGAACTCGGCGGGCTCGTCGGGCACAGCGCCCACGCCGGGTCCATGCAGGAGGCGGTCCAGTACGCGAGCCTCATGGCCGAGGCGGGCGACACCGTCCTCCTCTCGCCCGCCTGCGCCTCGTTCGACATGTTCGACCACTACGAGCACCGAGGCGAGGTGTTCAAGGACCTCGTCCGCGCCCTCTGATCTGTATGGGCACAGTGCGCTGTGCCTGCTATCCCACGACACGACACGCTCCCCGTGCCCTCCGCTCTCTCCCTCAACGCTCCCCGCCGCTCGGACCGCGTGGTCCTGACGGCCGTGCTGCTCCTCGCGGCGACGGGCGTGGTGGCGGTGTACTCGGCGAGCTCGTTCTTCAAGGGAGACGACACCGACCGCTTCCTTCTGGGGCACGTGGCCCGCCTCGGTCTGGCCGTCGTCGCGATGGGCGCCTTCTCGCTGGTGGACTACCGCTGGCTCGCGCGTCTCTCGCGAGGGCTCATGGTGGTCGCGCTGGGTCTGCTCGTGTTCGTGCAGTTCCGAGGCGTCGTGGCAGGGGGAGCGCAGCGCTGGATCGACCTCGGCCTGTTCACCTTCCAGCCGTCCGACGTGGCGAAGGTGGCGATCCTGCTGCACACGGCGGTCCTGCTCGCGAAGAAGCAGCCATACATCGAGAACCTCGCGCGAGGCTACCTCCCGCTGCTGGTCTGGATTGCCCCAACCATTCTGCTCATCGGGATGGAGGACCTCTCGACGGCCGCGATTCTCCTCGCGACGCTGACGGCCATGATGTTCGTCGCACGCGTGAAGGTGTCGCACCTGCTCGGGACTCTCGCCATCGGTCTGGTGCTCGCCATCGCGTTCCTCACGGCCAACCCACAGCGCTCCGCCCGCATCGACTCGTGGCTGGGCACGCACTTCTTCACCACGGAACAGACCGCCGAGGCGGTCCACTCCGATCAGGACGAGAACTACCAGCCGAACCAGGCCAAGATTGCTTTCGCGATGGGCGGGGTAACCGGCCGAGGCCCGGGCAAGAGCGTCCAGCGGAACTTCCTCCCGGCGCCCTACAACGACTTCATTTTTGCCATCGTGGCCGAGGAATACGGGC
>JBCCPW010000056.1:0-11651 GCA_039024735.1 Bacteroidota bacterium | reverse complement strand
TTCGGCGCATCCGGCGACGCCAGGACCGCCATGATGAGGCGGCTTCTCGCGAAGGCGGCATCCACGCGGTCCATCTGCTCCGGGAAGGCGTCCGACAGGCCCTGCCGGGCGCCCTCGTCTAGCGCCGTTGCCACCGAGGCGAGATCGTCCAGGCCGACGGCCAGTGCGGAGGATCGGACGGCGTGCGCCGCCCGCCCCACCTCCGGCACGTCGCCTGCGACCACCGCCGTTCGTAGCCGCTCCACGATCTCGACAGTCCGGTTGGCGAACGAAGTCGCGATCTCGCGCACGAACTCGGGGTCGTCCTCGCCGATCTGCTCTGCGAGCCGCGCGCGAACCTCCGCCGCCACGGCGGCCACGTCCGGCGCCGCCTCGGTGCTGGTTGCCGAGCCCGATGAGGTCGGCCGGTTGGCGGCGAGCGGCTGTGCTGCACTGAGCGCTGCGACGAGGGCCTCTCGCGCGATGGGCTTGGTGACGTAGTCGTCCGCCCCGGCCCTCAGGCACGTCTCACGGTCGCCCTGCATCGCGTTGGCCGTCAGCGCGATGACGCGCGGCTGGTGCTCCGCGGCCAGGTCCACCCGGAGCCGCCGGGTGGCCTCGAGACCGTCCATCTCGGGCATCTGCACATCCATCAGGACCACATCGTAGGGGCTCCCGATATCAGCGGCCGACCGCAGGGCATCGAGCACTTCCAGGCCGTTCGCGACCGCCTCGGCGCGAAGACCGAGGCGGGCGAGGGTCCGCAGCGCCACGCGCTGGTTGATGGCGTTGTCTTCCGCCACGAGGACACGGAGGGCCGAGTTGACCCCTGGCGATGCCATGGGGCTGGCGGTCGGCTGGGAGTCAGGCAGCGAGTCGGAGGCAAACACGTCAGCGAGGGCGTCGTACAGGTGCGACGGCTTGAGGGGTTTGTAGAGGATGCGACGGATGCCCACCGCCTCGGCGCGCTTGCGCAGCGAGGCCTCGCGGTTGATGGAGGTGAGCAGGAGCGTGACCGGGGGCGTGTCGCGTTCGGACAGCGCTCCGGCTACCTCCACCCCGTCCATCTCGGGCATCTGCATGTCGAGCAGCGCGAGGTCGAAGGAGGTGCCGTTCTGCGTCTCCTTCTCCACGAGGCGCAGGGCCTCGGGACCCGAGGCGGCCACAAAGGGCTCCATGCCCCATCGCGCGGACAGGCGGAGCAGAATCTCCCGGTTGACCTCGTTGTCGTCCACGATGAGCACGCGGCGACCCGCGAGGTGCGAGGGGGACGGGCGCTGGAACACTCGGCGCACGCCCGGGGCGACCTCGGCCGGGAACGTCAGCGCGAAGGTGCTGCCTTCGCCGAGCGTGCTCGTGGCGGTCACCTCACCATCCATCATCTCGGCGAGGTAGCGGCAGATCGCGAGCCCGAGCCCGGTCCCGCCGTACTTCCGCGTCGTGGAGGCATCGGCCTGGGTAAAGGCGCCGAACACGTTCGCGAGGGCATCCGGGGCGATCCCGATGCCCGTGTCCTCCACGGAGAACCGAAGCGTGGTCCGGCCCGGCGGCGTGACATCCGGGGGCGTACCGCTCACGCGGACGCACACGCTGCCCTTGTGCGTGAACTTGACGGCGTTGGAGAGGAGGTTGACGAGCACCTGCCGCACGCGCGTCACGTCGCCGACGACGGCGACCGGGGTGCCCTCGTTGACGAGGTACGCCAACTCGATCCCCTTCTCCGCCGCGTGCTGCGCGACCAGATCGAGCGCCTCTTCCACGCACTGGCGCACGTCGAACGGGGCGAACTCCATGTCGAGCATCCCCGCCTCGATCTTCGAGAAGTCCAGGATGTCGTTGATGATTGTGAGGAGTGCTTCCCCGCTGGCGCGGATGGTCTGCACGAACTCGCGCTGCTCGCTGTCGAGGTCCGTCTCCACCAGCAGGCTCGTCATCCCGATCACGCCGTTCATGGGCGTGCGGATCTCGTGGCTCATGTTGGCGAGGAACTCGCTCTTGGCCCGGGTGGCCGCCTCGGCGGCGTCCTTCGCCTCGCGGAGCGCCTCGCGCGTCTGGCGTTCGCCGGTCACGTCTCGCGAGACCCCGACCAGACCGATGATCTCGCCGTCGCCGTCGCGCAGGGGCACCTTGGTCGTGAGAAGCCATCCGCCGTCCAGACCGCGCTCCTCCTGGTCAATGAGCGACTCGCCCGCCTCAATCACGCGGAGATCGCCAGACGAGGGGCCGAGTGCTCGCGTTGCGTCGTCCGCCTCGGTGGGCTGGAGACTACCCGGCGAGGCGTGACCAAGCACGCGAGCGCTGGCGTCGTTTCGCAGCGTGGTGCGCGCCGCCCGGTCCTTGACGACGATGAGGTCCGGGATCGTGTCGATGACCGTGCGGAGGAGGCGCTGCTGGGTCTCGGCAGCGACCTGCGCCTCACGCAGTTCGTCCTCTGCCTCTTTCCGGGTGGTGATGTCTCGCAGGACCGCCACGAGACCTGTCACGTCGCCATCCGCGTCGCGGAGGGGCACCTTGGAGGTGAGCACCCAGAGCACCTCACCGTTCATCTCCAGGCGCTGCTCGTCGTTGACGAGGGCTTCGTCGCGCTCCATGAGGCCTCGGTCCAGGTCCCACAGTTGCTGCGCCGTTTCCCGGTCGCCGACCGTATCGAAGACGGTCATCCCGAGCGTCTCGGCAGGATCGTCGGCACCGATGAACAGGGCATCGGCGCGGTTGCGGAGGACGCAGCGGCCCTTCCGGTCCATCACGAAGATGGGGTCCGGGATGGCATCGATCACCGTCTGAAGCATGTTCCGCTGCGCCTCGATGGCCTCGGTTGAGCGCCGCTCCTCGGTCACGTCGCGCGTGATCGCGACGAGCCCCTGCACCTCCCCGGCGTCCCCCCGGAGGGGCACCTTGGACGTGCGGAAGGTCCGGGCCCGTCCCCCGCGTCCCATCGTGTGCTCCATGCCCAGGACCGGCGCCCCCGACGCCATGATGGTCTGGTCGGCCTCGTGCAGTTGCGTCGCGAGATGCGGCGGGAAGGCGTCGAATGCCGTCAGCCCGACGGCCCCCTCGGTGTCTGTGACGGCCGTGGCGTCTGCGAAGGCCCGGTTCGCCATCAGCGCCCTGCCCTGGCGGTCCACCACGACGATCAGGTCCGGGATGGTGTCGATGATGGTGCGGAGGAGGCGCTGCTGCTCGGCGGCATTGTCCCGCGCGGCTTCCGCCACGCCGATGGCGCGAAGCCGAGCCGTGCCCACCACCACCGCCACCGCAGAGACCAGGAAGACGTACGCGATGAAGGCCGCACGGGTGATGGCCGGGATATCGCCGAGGATCACAATCACACCGACGATCGCCGCGACGGCCATGGGACCCGCGATGGCCAGGATCTTGGTGTGGGCGGTGTGCGCCACGGCCACAGCCCCGAGGATCACCGAGGCGAGAAGGCCCGTTGCCCAGGCGGCATCCAGGCCGTTCTCGACACACAGCCAGGACACGTAGATCATGACCATCCCGACCGTCCCCGCTCCGAGCTCGCGGACGTGCTCGCGCGCCCACGCGCTCAGGTGCGTCGCCGCTACGAATCCGGCGCACAGCCCCGCGGCGACCAGCCGGAACGAGAGCGGATCGTACGCATCTGGATCCTGGATCTGGTACAGGGCCCAGAAGCCAAGCATCCCGATCGCACCGAGGAGGGCGATCAGGCGGTATTCGAGAACCGTCTCGGACGTGGATCCGATGGACATTCGGAGCGGGATGCGAATGGAGCGATGTATCGGCACGAGGGGCCGGATCCTATAGCGCGGCGCGAGGTCTCTGACACGGTGGCGGGAGGCCCCCCACGGCACGGGGTTGGCCGTCCCGCCCCGGAACAATAACGGCTGTCATCGCGACAGTCCCCGCCCCTCGCGGGCGTGACCCCGAACGACCCCGGCGGCCTCGGGCCGCCCACCGAACCGATGGACCTCAACCGCTACACCGTCAAGGCGCAGGAAGCCGTGCAGAGCGCGGCCCAGATCGCCCAGGCACGCACGAACCAGGGGCTGGAGCCGCCCCATCTCTTCAAGGCGCTCCTTCAGGACGAGGGGGGCCTCGCCACCACGCTCCTCCAAACCCTCGGCGCCAATCTCGACTACCTCCACACCAAGACCGATCAGGCGCTCGACGCCCTGCCCAAGGTGAGCGGCGCGAGCGTCCAGGGGCCGTACGTGGGCAACGATCTCGCGCCTGTCTTTGATCAAGCGACCACCGAGGCGGACGCCCTCGGTGACGAGTACGTGGCCGTGGAGCACCTCCTCGTAGCGCTGTCCGAGAGTCCGGGCGCCATCGGCGAGGCGCTGCAGAACCAGACCGTGACCAAGGCGCGGCTGCTGGAGGCGCTCCAGAGCGTCCGAGGCGGGCAGCGGGTCACGGATCCCTACGCTGAGTCCAAGTACGACGCGCTGAACCGCTACGCGCGCGATCTCAACGAGGCCGCCCGGAAGGGCAAGATTGACCCGGTCATCGGACGGGACGACGAGATCCGACGCGTACTCCAGATCCTCTCGCGCCGCACGAAGAACAACCCGGTGCTGGTGGGCGAGCCGGGCGTCGGCAAGACGGCCATTGCGGAAGGGCTGGCGATCCGGATCGTGGAGCAGGACGTGCCCGAGGGGCTCAAGTCCAAGACGATCATGGCGCTCGACATGGGCGCGCTCATCGCGGGGGCCAAGTACCGAGGCGAGTTCGAGGACCGCCTCAAGGCCGTCGTCAAGGAGGTCACCGAGGCGGACGGCGAGATCATCCTGTTCATCGACGAGATCCACACCCTGGTAGGCGCGGGCGGCGGCGACGGCGCGATGGACGCTGCCAACATCCTCAAGCCCGCCCTCGCGCGAGGCGAACTCCGGGCCGTGGGGGCGACGACGCTGGACGAGTACCAGAAGTACTTCGAGAAAGACAAGGCACTAGAGCGGCGCTTCCAGATGGTGCTCGTGGCGGAGCCGAGCGTGGAGGACACCATCGCGATCCTGCGCGGCATCCAGGACCGCTACGAGGTGCACCACGGCGTCCGCATCACGGACGGCGCCATCGTGGCCGCCGCGGAACTCTCCGACCGCTACGTCACCAACCGCTTCCTCCCGGACAAGGCCATCGACTTGATCGACGAGGCCGCCAGCCGCCTCCGCATCGAGATCGACTCGACCCCGGAGGAGTTGGACTCGGTGGAGCGCGAGATCCGCACGCAGGAGATCGCGCGCGAGGCACTCAAGCGCGAGGGCGACGATAAGGGCGTCGCGGATACCACACGCCGCCTCGCGGACCTCGAAGAGGAGCGCGACCGGCTCCGCGCGAAGTACGAGCAGGAGCGCGACCTCGTCGCCATCATCAAGGAGTCGAAGGCGCAGATCGACCGGCTCAAGACCGAGGCGGCCGACCTGGAACGCCAGGGCGACTTCGGGAAGGTCGCCGAGATCCGCTACGGCCAGATCCCCGGCCTGGAGCAGACCATCACCGAGGCGACGGACCGCCTCGGTGAGGTTCAGAAGTCCGGCGCGATGCTCAAGGAGGAAGTGGATGCCGAGGACATCGCGGACGTGATCGCGCGCGCCACCGGCATCCCGGTCTCGAAGATGCTGGAGACGGAGAAGGAGAAGCTCCTCGCGATGGAGTCGGTATTGGAGCAGCGAGTTGTGGGCCAGCGCGAGGCCGTCGAGGCAGTCTCGCATGCGGTCCGGCGCGCTCGTGCGGGCTTGCAGGAAGTCTCGCGCCCGTTGGGCTCGTTCATCTTCCTTGGCACCACGGGCGTCGGCAAGACGGAACTCGCGAAGGCGCTCGCCGAGCAGCTCTTCGACGACGAGCAGGCCATCGTGCGGATCGACATGTCCGAGTACCAGGAACGGCACACGGTCAGCCGGTTGATCGGTGCGCCTCCCGGCTACGTCGGCTACGACGAGGGCGGGCAACTCACTGAGGCCGTCCGCCGCCGCCCGTACAGCGTGGTGCTGCTGGACGAGTTCGAGAAGGCCCACCCCGAGGTGTTCAACGTCCTCCTGCAAGTCCTGGACGACGGTCGGCTGACCGACTCCAAGGGCCGCACCGTGGACTTCACGAACACGCTCATCATCATGACGAGCAACCTCGGGTCCGACCTCATCAAGCGCAGGATGGAGGTCGCGGATGCTGAGGGCGCCCTCTCGGAGGACCAGATGGAGACGCTCCGTCGCGATCTCTTCGACCGGCTCAAGCAGCAGCTCCGGCCGGAGTTCCTCAACCGCGTGGACGAGATCGTCGTCTTCCGTCCGCTCGGCCGCGAGGCTATCCGGCGGATCGTCGGGATCCAGTTCGAGCGCGTGCGCCGCATGGCGGAGAAGAATCACGGTCTCCGGCTGGTGCTCACCGAGGCGGCCACGGACGCACTGGCCGCCGAGGGCTTCGACCCGGTCTTCGGCGCGCGGCCCCTCAAGCGGGTCCTCCAGCGCGAGGTCGCCAACACACTGGCCGAGCAGATCCTCGCCGGTTTCGTCTCCGATGGTGACACGGTCACGATCGACGCGGCCCCGGGCGGCGGGGTCACGCTGACCACGGAGCCCGCCGGGTCGTCCCGCCTCGGTACCGAGGCGGAGGTGATGGCGGCGGCGGGGGAGGCGTAGCGGCAGGAGTGGTCGGCCAAGAGATCCCTCGCCGACCGCTCGAGGGAGCATACGCCCCGTTGAGGCAGGATTCGGGAGAGGTCGAGGACTGCGGTGGGAGTCGAGACGGTGCGCTCTCCCATATTGAGCGTCCCGTCTGCCCGCTCCTTCTATGCGCCGTTGCTTCTTCCTTCTCTTCGTCGTATTTTTCGCCGGGGCCGCGGATGCTCAACCCTCTATCGATCTTCTCGCTCGCATAGACCCTGAGGCCGGTCTTGATGAGGGAGACGGCTATGGCGTCGCAGTCGCCGTGGAGGGCAATTGGGCCGCCGTTGGTGCCTCGGGGGATACATACGAGGGAGTGTCAGGAGCAGGGTCTGTGTACCTGTATCAGCGCCTCGGCGGTACCTGGAGGTTCCACAGCCGCCTGACAGGGTCCGCCGTTCAGCCAAATCGAGCGTTTGGGATTGCCCTTGCGATGCAGGGCTCAAGGCTCGTGGTGGGTGCTCCCGGATTTCAAACAGAACGCGGCTACGTGAGTGGGGCGGTGTATGTGTTTGAGCGAAGCGTGGCGGACTGGCGTGAAGTCGCCCGCTTCACCTCTGGTCTGGGCGACGGGACCGTAGGACGAGACTTCGCCATCAACCAGGACCGCCTTCTCATCGGCACTTGGCTTGGAAACGGGGCGGCCTTCATAGCAGAACGCACAGGAGCCACCTGGGCTATCACCGACACGCTGCGCGGTGCGAGCAGCCTTGTCAGTAATCTCGACCTTGATGGGGACTTAGCGGCGATAGGAGAATCGAGAGCCTTCACTCCAGATGTCGTCATCCGTACAGCGGCTGACTGGAGGCTGGGCCGAGGTAAACAGAGATACGGTCCCTAGCTCCTGGATTAACCTCGACGCAGGGCGTCTACTGGTTGCGCAGCGAGATGAGCCGGCGGCGCTGCTTTCGGTCTACGAGCGAGACGGAACTAGCTGGAGCTTGACGGACACTGTTCGGGTTGAAGTGGAGGGTGTCCCGTACCGATTCATTGACGAGCCCACCTTTGAAGATGGCAGGGTCGTGTTTAGCGCCAGCATACCCGGACCAGGCGGGGGACCATCTGTTCTGATATTCCAAGAGGAAGAAGGGGAATGGATCGGAGAAGTGATTCCAGAAAGCTACGAGCCCCGCGCCTATAGCCTCAGAGCAGCCGTCGATGATGATCTCGTAATTATCGGGAAGCCCGGTGCCGACACACCCGAACTGAGACGCGCAGGCTTGGCAGATATTCACACGTACGAGACAGACGGTACGTGGGACCGAATAGGCCTCACGCCACCCGGAACCTCGCGCGGGGAAAACCGCTTCGGGGAGGCCACCGTGCTTCAGGGAGGGACGCTAGCCATCGGTGCCTCGCGAGGCCAGATGGTACGGCTGTACCGAGTCGAAAACGGGCCCCTCGGACTATCGCTGGATCTGGAGGCCGAGGTACCCGCAGGTGGCGATGTGACTACTACGTCCGAGATGCCAATGGCACTGGACGGGGATTGGGTACTTATAGGTGAGGCCTCAGAGCGCCGCGTACGGACATACCACCGGGAAGGAACGGAGTGGGTCGCGGGGCCAGACTTAGACGGTGGCAGTAGAAACGGATTCGGCGCGGCAGTCGCGCTGGACGGCAACCGGGCGCTCGTTGGGGCCCCACGCAGCGGGTCGGGGGCAGTCATGGTGTACGAGCGGGACGATCTGGTTGTGTGGAGGCGAGTCGCCACGATCTCAGGGGAGAGCGAGGACCTCAGCTTTGGACGGGCCGTCGCGCTGGACGGTGGGCGCGCCCTCATCGCAACGGGGACCCGCCGAGCGGACGGAGGCTTCGGCGAGGTGCTCGTCTTCGAGATCGATGGAATTCGATGGACTCAGACTGGGAGGCTCGAACCCGTCGGCGTGGGAGTGTTCGGTCAGGCCGTCGCGCTGGACGGTGGGCGGCTTCTCGCAAGCGCTCCGGTCTACCAGGGAGCATCGTCCACATCCGAAGTCATCGGCGTGTACGGCGGAACGCGTCCAGTTCAAGCCGCCACGCTGGAAAGACTGGGGCCTCGCGGGTTGTTTGGGTCCAGTCTCTCCATCGACGGTGATCGCGTGCTTGTAGGCGCACCTCGGGATGACGCGGCCGGCGAGGACGCAGGGGCCGCGTATCTCTTCGAGTTCGACGGTATCGCGTGGTCAGAGCCTCGGGAGATTCGAGCGCCCTCGCCCGAGGCCGGAGCTCTCTTCGGAACCTCGGTCGCAGTAGAGGGACGCCAGTTCCTGGTCGGAGCCCCTGGCGAGTCGGTCTCCGGGACGGAGGCAGGGGCGGCATACCTCTTCGCATCCACCTTCACAACTCCGACCGACCGGCTGGCGGACGAGCGCGTAGCTTTCCTATCGGGCGTGGCTCCCAACCCTACTAGGGGTATAGCGACCCTCACGCTCCACCCGCCGCATCCGATGCACATCGTTGTAACTCTCCATGACGCCCTTGGGCGAACGGTTGGGGCGCTACACGACGGCCCGACGGTCGAGGGAACGAACCTCGCGATCAGAGCCCGCGACCTAGCCCCGGGGGTCTACATCGTCCGGGCGGTCTCAGCACTGGGTGCAGAGAGCCAGACGCTCCCCATCGTCCGCTAGCTCTCTCCGTCCACAGCCTACCTCGACGTGTCGGTCAAGCGGCGCGCGTACGAGGAGGCAGAGGTGGAGGAGTTGTGGATCCTGGACCCCGGGGAGCGCTCCGTGATGGTGCTCTCGCGCGAGAGCCCCGGCCGGACGGGTCTGGCGCGGACGGCGTTCCTCTACGAGACCGGACGGGTGGCCTCGGCGGCGCTGTCCGGTTTCGACGTCGAGGTGGCGTCGCTCTCCACGCGCCCCTGACCGCCTCCGCCTCGGTACCGAGGCGGGAACCATCAGTTGGCCGCCAGCCACGCCTCGGTCCTCGCGAGGCGGGCGCGCGACGAGTCCGTGTACGCGTGGTCCGGCCCGAGGCGGGCCTCGAAGATCCGGAGTGCCTCCCGCTCGTGGCGGAGCGCCGGGCCCCAGTCCCCTTGCAGCCGACCCAGCCGCGCGAGGTGGCCGTGCGCCACGCCCGCAAACATGTGCTCGGGGCCGAGCGTCTCGTGGTAGATCTGGAGCGCCTCCTCCGCGAGGGCCTGGCCCTCCGCGTACCGCCCGCGCTCCCGGAGCACCGTCGTCACGTCCAGCAGCGTACTGCCGACGTACTGGTGACCGTCGGGGTAGAGTTGGCGGACGACCCGGAGCGCCTCCTGCGCGGCCACCTCGGCGCCGTCCAGATCGCCCGACTCGCGCCGGAAGCGCGAGATCTCGCCGTACGTGTTGGGCACGGTCGGGTGGTTCTCGCCGTACAGCGCGAGGTTGGCCCGCTGAACCTCTTCGAGGATGCGGACGGCCTCTTCCGGGTCGCCGCCTGCACCGACGGACCACGCCAGCTCGCGGCGGCGCATGACCACCTCGGGATGCCCCTGGCCGAGCGCCGATTCGAGGATCGCGAGGGACTCGCGGAAGCGCTTGACTGAGGTCGTGTACTCGCCGTCGTAGTGGTCCACCACGGCGAGATCGGAGAGCGAGCGTCCGATGTCGAGATCGTCCGCCGGGACTTCCGCGCGCAGCGTCGCGAGGGCTTCCTCGTAGAGCGCCCGGGCGCCCGGGTAGTCGCCCTGCTGCTGGCGGGCGAGAGCGATCTCGCGCATGCGCCGCACGAGGTCTCGCGTGGGGCGACCGAGGCGGCGGGCGAGCGCGAGCCCTTCGCGGTGTGCCGCCTCGGCCTCCGCGTACGTGCCAAACCAGAAGTGGATCTCTCCCGACTGGAAGAGGGCATCCGCGAGCGCCTCGTCGTCGCCGGACTGACGGCTCCACGCGAGGGCGGGCGCGAGGAGCGAGTCGCCGCGCTCGAAAGCGCCTTGCTGGGTGTAGATGCGCGAGAGCGCGAGTTGGAGGCGGCTGCGGAGAGCGGGCTCGTCGGCAAGAGACACACCGAGGCGGGCCGAGGCGGAGTCCAGCAGCGCGAGGGCCGTCAGTGTGTCGCCTTGCGCCACGGCCGGGTCGCCGCCGTCGAAGAGTCCCACGAGGAGGTCGGTCACCGCCTCGGCGCGGTCGCGCTCGGCCCGGGCCGCCTCGGCCTGCACGAACGCCACCCCGGCCCCGCCGAGGATCGCGAGCAACACCATCGAGGCCGCCACCACCCCCGCCCGGTGCCGCCGCACGAACCGGCTCAGACGGTACGCGGCGGACTCCGGCCGCGCCTCAACGGGCAGCCCGTCGAGGTGGCGACGCACATCGGCGACGAGCGCTGCGGGGCCATCGTAGCGGCGGTCCGGCTCCTTGCGGAGCGCCTTGAGCACGATCCGGTCGAGGTCGCCGCGAAGCCTCCGCCGGAGGCGATGGGGCTCCGTCGCGCGGGCCTCGGCAGCCTCCCGGGCGTCCGTCACCGCCGTCGAGGGCTCCGTGGGCTCGGCCTCCAGAATGGCCTGCTCCACCACGCGCCGGACACGCTCGTCCACCTGATACGGCCGCGTGCCCGTCAGCAACTCGTAGAGCAGCACACCGAGGCCGTAGACATCCGTCGCCGTTGTGGGGGGCTCGCCTCGGACCTGCTCCGGCGCGGCATACTCCGGCGTCAGCACACGCCGCTCGGCGACCGTGACCGGTACGGTGAACGCCGCCTCGGTGTCCAACAGCTTCGCAATCCCGAAGTCGAGGAGTTTGACTCGGGGGGACTGGGGACCGGGGACTGGGGACCGGGGACTGGGGACTGGGGGGAAGACGTCCCCGAGTCCCCAGTCCCTACGTTCCGAGTCCCCTCCACCAACACATTGCTCGGCTTCAGGTCTCGGTGCACCACCAACTGGCGGTGCGCCGCGGCGACGGCCTCGCAGACCTCGCCGAAGAGCGCCAGCCGCTCGTTGACCGACAGGCGGCGGCGGTCGCAGTAGGCCGTGATCGGCTCGCCGTCCACGAACTCTGTCGCGAGGTAAGGGCGGCCGTCGGGGGCGGTGCCGCCATCCAGGAGCCGCGCGATGGCGGGATGGTCCAACCG
>JBCCPW010000055.1:0-11760 GCA_039024735.1 Bacteroidota bacterium | reverse complement strand
TCGACGGGGTGGTTCGCCTCGCGCCGTGGCTGAGCAAACTCGGCGCGAGAGCCTACGAACTGACCCTGAAGCTGAACCGACCCGTGGCGGCGGTCCGGCGGCGGTTGGGCTATCCGTACTGGTCCCTGTCGGCGTACCTCAAGGAGCGCACGAAGCGGGCGGTCCAGTACATGGGAGAGTTCGAGGCTGCCGTTGCCCGTCGCGGCGCCGAGGCGGGCGTGGACGGCGTCGTCTGCGGGCACATCCACCGCCCGGAGCTGCGCTCGTTTGTCCACGAGGGGCGTGAGGTGCTCTACGCCAACTGCGGCGACTGGGTGGAAAGCTGCACCGCCCTCGCGGAGCATCCCGACGGTACCCTGGAACTGCTCCGGTGGACGGTCGCTGAGCCCCAGGGCGGCGATGGCCTCCCGCACCCGGTCGCGGCCGAGGCGGCCGTTCTGGCCGAGGTCGCGACATGACGGCCAGCCGTTCTCTCCGGGTGCTCTTCGCCATCCAGGGCGAGGGGCGGGGCCACATGACGCAGGCCCTCGCGCTCGCCCCGATGCTCCGGCGCGCAGGCCATGAGGTGTGCGCGGCCACCATCGGCGCGAGCCACCGCCAGTCCGTGCCTGCCTTCGTTCGCGACGGGCTCGGCGTGCCGACGCACCTCCTTCCCGCGCCATCCTTCGAGTCCGACGACGCCGGGCGCATCCGGCTGGGGCGCACCGTCCTCGCCGGTCTCCGCCGCACGCGGGAGACCTCGCGCAGCCTCGATGGCCTCGCGGCCCTCCTGGACCGCTACGAGCCCGACGTGATCGTCTCGTTCTTCGACGGCCTCACGGGGTTGTACGGCCTCCTCCGGCCGCCCGACGCGCCGGTCGTGGCCGTGGGGCACCAGTACATGTTCGAGCATCCGGCCTACCCATTCGTGCCGGGGCAGCCGGTCCAGAAGGCCGCGATGCGGGCGTACGCGCGCGCCCTCGGGGCCAACGCGCAGGCCCGGCTCGCGCTCTCGTTCTATCACGCGGAGAACCCGCGCGAGACCACGGTCGTGACGCCGCCGCTGCTCCGACCCGAGGTGCTCCGCCTCGGTACCGAGGCGGACACGCCCGACGACGGCTCGCTGCTGGTGTACCTGATGGAGCCTGCCCTCGCGTCCGTCCTCGCGCGGTGGAGCGACCGCCACCCCACCGTGCCCGTGCACTGCTTCACGGCGATGGAGCCCCACCGGCACTCCGACGCGCTCACCTTCCATGCGCTCTCCGGGACGGAGTTTTTGCGACGCATGGCGCGATGCCGAGGCGTGGTCTGCACGGCGGGCTTCGAGTCCGTCAGCGAGGCGATGTGGCTCGGCAAGCCTGTCTGCATGGCGCCCACGCCGGGCCACTACGAGCAGCGGTGCAACGCGCACGACGCCGAGGCGCAGGGCGCGGGCCTCGCCGTGGACGATCTCGAACGCGGCCTCGATGCGTTCCTGGATCGCCTGCCAACCTTCGGCGCGGACCCCGCCTCGTTTCGCGCGTGGGTGCGCGAGGCGGAGCCCACGGCCGTCCGCGAGATCGAGCGGGCCGGTGGGCTCGCGTTGGCCCCTCATGCGGGCGATGGCGCGGTCTTCGACGAGATCCCGGTGATCCCCAACGCGACGACCGCGTGACCGTCAGAGCGTGCGCTCCGACGCGGCGAGGCCCGGCAGTCTCCGCCTCGGTGCCGAGGCGGAGACCGGACGGCTAGAATCCGGCCGCGAGGTCGTCTTCGAAGCCCTTCGGGTCTGGGCCGTAGTCGTTCGGCCCCGCGTCGCCCTCGATGACGAAGAAGTAGAGCAGCACGAGTCCAGCGAGCGGGATCAAACCGATCAGGATCAGCCAGCCGGTCTTGTTCGTGTCGTGCAGGCGACGGACCGCCACAGCGATGCTCGGAACCAACAGCCCCAGCGACACGACGATGTACGCGAGAGAGCCGAGCAGCGCGAGGCTGTCCGAGACCACCCCTAGAATCCCGATGACGATCTGGAATGCCACCAAGACGAGGATGTTGAACAGGACGTACATCCAGTACTCCCGCCGTCGGGCGCGGCCATCGAAGTCCGCGTACTGGTGCTTGATGACATCGACGAAATAGGTCTGGAAGGCGTCCATGTGGGGAGGGGGAAGGGGAGGGCGAGTATCGGCCGGTGAGAACAGCCACTGTACCTGATATACGACATCCCGCCCGATTGCCGGTCATCTCGCCTTCGGCCCGACTGCTCATGACACCCGCCTCGATACCGAGGCGGAGGCGTCACGCGCGGGGTGGGCGGTACTCCCCGAGGCGGGCGTGCCGCTCGTCGGTGGTGTCGCTCGGCATCTCCGAGACGAGGCGGCAGGCGTCGCAGCGGAACGCGAAGCCTTCAAGGTAGCCCTCCTCTCGGTCGCCGCCGACGTACCACGCCGCGCCGCATCCCGGGCACCGGCGGGCTTCCTCGTTGGTCCGACGCCCCCAGTAGCGGAAGAGGTACACGTAGGTCGGAAGGCCGGTCGCGTCTTCGACCTCACGCGCTAGCCGCCGCTCTTCCTGTAGGAGCGTGCTTCCGGGCTCCACGAGTTGCTTGTACGCCGGGATTTCCAGGTCACCCGATCCCAGCCAGACCCGGTCAAGGTCGCGGTAATGCATCCCCCAGTGCACGAGATGCTCGCGCGTCATATCCGAGACGGGCAGGAGGTAAATCGCGACCTCTTCGCCGTTGTCACCGCGTCCAATCAAGTCGTTCTCAGCCATCCATGCGGTGTAGAGAACGAGTGATGGTGCTCCCTTCCAGTCAACCTTCGCAAATTCCTCAGGCTCGTCGTCGAGAAGCGTCCACTCCGGGGGCTGGCCGAAAGCCTCTACCACCTTCTCCCGGTCGCGACGGCCCCACTCGGAGCAAAACTGCTCCTCGTGCGCATCGGGACGAGTGAGCGCTTTGTAGACGACGTGCTGCCCGTTCTCCCGCGCGTCCATCTGGTGCTGGCTGGCTTGCCCGTTCTTGAACAGCATCGCGAGGTAGCCGTCCGCGAGGTCAATTTTCCTCTCGCGCTCGTCTGGATCAGAAGAAAGCGGGCCGAAGCAGACGCGGGCGGCGACCATGACAGGACAGGAGAAGTCCGGGGAGCCCGGAAGCTAGGCTGCATCTCCTCCCGCCTCGGTACCGAGGCGGAGAGGTCCAGAGGGAATCGGCGGGTCCTTCGCGAGGGGCGCCGGTAGCTTTCGGCCAAGCCCTCCCGCACGCCCGATGAGCACACCGCAGCCTCGCCCTACTGGTGCGCCCGCACCCCGTCCTGAGGACCCGCCCGTGACGCCCGAGGTCGTCGCCGACCACGGCCTCACCGAGGACGAGTACGCGATGATCCGGGACTATCTCGGGCGCGCGCCGACGCTGACCGAACTGGGCATCTACTCCGTGATGTGGAGCGAGCACTGCTCGTACAAGAACTCCATCGCGCTGCTCAAGACGCTCCCGCGCGAGGGCGACAACCTCCTCGCCGAGGCGGGCGAGGAGAACGCCGGGCTGGTCGACATCGGCGACGGGCTAGCGGTCGCGTTCAAGATCGAGAGCCACAACCACCCGAGCGCCGTGGAGCCGTATCAGGGCGCCGCGACGGGCGTCGGTGGCATCCAGCGGGACATCTTCACCATGGGCGCGCGGCCCATCGCAAGCCTCAACTCGCTCCGGTTCGGGAGCCTGGAGAATCCGCGCGTGCGTTTCCTCGTGGACGGCGTCGTGCGCGGCATCGGCGGGTACGGCAACTCGTTCGGCGTGCCGACCGTCGCGGGCGAGGTCGTCTTCGACCCGGCCTACGAGGGCAACCCGCTCGTCAACGCGATGAGCGTCGGCCTCGTGAAAGTCGGCGAGACGATCAGCGCGACGGCTGAGGGCGTGGGCAACCCCGTATTCATCGTGGGCAGCGCGACGGGCCGCGACGGCATCCACGGCGCGACGTTCGCCAGCGAGGAGATCAGTGAGGAGTCCGAGGCGAAGCGCCCGAGCGTACAGGTGGGCGACCCGTTCACGGAGAAGCTGCTGCTGGAGGCCTCGTTGGAAGTCATCAAGACCGGCGCGGTCGTCGGGATGCAGGACATGGGCGCGGCGGGGATCACGTGCTCGTCGTCAGAGATGAGCGCGAAGGGCGGCGTCGGGATGGACATCCAGTTGGAGAAGACGCCGCAGCGCGAGAGCGGCATGACGCCCTACGAGATCCTGCTCAGCGAGAGCCAGGAGCGGATGCTCCTCGTGGTGGAGAAAGGCCGCGAGCACGAGGTGGAGGCCGTCTTCGAGAAGTGGGACCTCCACGCGGTCCAGATCGGCGTGGTGACCGACACCCAGCGCGTCCGCGTCTTCTGGCACGGCGACCTCGTGGCCGATGTGCCCGCCGACTCCCTCGTCCTCGGTGGCGGCGCCCCGGTCTACCATCGCGAGACGAAGCGTCCCACCTACCTCGACGAGACCCGGGCGTTCGATCCCTCCCGCCTCGGTGACGTCACCGAGGCGGGCGAGGTGCTCACGACCCTCCTCGGCTCGCCGACCATCGCGAGCAAGCGCTGGGTCTTCGAGCAGTACGACACGCACGTCCGCACCAACACCGTCGCCGGACCCGGCCCGACCGATGCCGCGGTGGTCCGCATCAAGGGCACGGATCGCGGCCTCGCGGCCAAGACGGACTGCAACGGCCGCTACGTGTATCTCAACCCGCGCCGAGGCGGGCAGATCGCCGTCGCGGAGTCCGCGCGGAACGTGGTCTGTGCGGGCGGGAAGCCACTCGCGATCACCAACTGCCTCAACTTCGGCAACCCGTACAAGCCCGAGGTCTACTACCAGTTCGCCGAGGCGGTCGGCGGGATGGGCGACGCCTGCCGCGCGTTCGGCACGCCCGTCACCGGCGGCAACGTCAGCTTCTACAACGAGAACCCAGACGGCGCCATCTTCCCGACGCCCACCATCGGGATGGTCGGCCTCGTGGAGGATGTGGCGGCGCACACCACCACGGCAGACTTCAAGACGGAGGGCGACGTGCTGATCCTCGTCACGCCTCTTGGGTGGCAGCACACGGGCGGCGTGGAGGGCTCCGAGTACCTCGCGCACGTCCACGGGCTCACCACGGGTGACGCGCCCCACCTCGACCTAGACGAGGAGAAAGCGGTCCAGGCGGCCGTCCTCGCGTCCATCCGCTCCGGCCGCGTCCGCAGCGCGCACGATGTCTCCGACGGTGGCCTCGCCGTCTGCCTCGCAGAGTCGTGCATCCACGGCGAGATCGGCGCGACGGTGGACCTGCCCCGCCTCGGTGCTCGGCTGGATGCGCTCCTCTTCGGCGAGGCGCAGAGCCGGGTCGTGCTGAGCGTTCCGGCAGGGGAGGCCGGGTACGTGCGGCAGATGATCAAGTCGCACGGCGCACAGGGCACCGAGATCGGGACGGTCGGCGGCGAACGCCTGACGGTCTCCATCGGCGGGGAGATGATCCTCACCGAGGCGGTCGCAGATCTCGCGGAGCCGTTCCACACGGCTCTCCCCCGCGCGATGGGAGAGGCCATCGCGGCGTAACACTGCCCGCCTCGGTGATGCACGCGACAGCACCGAGGCGGGGACACGCCGCTCGCTAGCCCGGAGGCGAGGGCGGCCGGTCCGAATTCATGAGGCTGGGATGAATAGGATCTGACTGGTCTAGACCAATAGACCGTATTCGCACGCGCTTCGCCCACTGGGGCCGAAATCGGCGGGTTGCGGGCTGTGCCGAAGTGGTCGGCGAGCACTCGGCGGGATACCTTGGATGCCTGTCGTTCCGCGCCGCCCTGGCTGAACTGTGGCTGTGCGCGCGGCGCCCCAGTCCTCCCGTTGGAGGGCTGCGTTCCGACCTCAAGCTTTCCGCACCGCTGTGCCTACGATCAACCAGCTCGTCCGCAAGGGCCGCACGCCCAAGCGCAAGGCGTCCAAGTCGGCCGCGCTCCAGCAGAACCCCCAGCGCCGGGGCGTCTGCACGCGTGTCTACACGACCACCCCGAAGAAGCCGAACTCCGCGCTCCGCAAGGTGGCGAAGGTCCGCCTCACCAACGGGATGGAAGTCATCGCCTACATCCCGGGCGAGGGCCACAACCTCCAGGAGCACTCCATCGTGCTCGTCCGCGGGGGGCGTGTCAAGGACCTCCCCGGCGTGAAGTACCACATCGTGCGCGGCGCGCTGGACACCGCGGGTGTCGCCGACCGCCGCCAGTCCCGTTCCAAGTACGGCGCCAAGAAGCCGAAGGCGTAGCAGGAGAGATGCCCCGCAGGGCGTCTGTACGAGGTGCCCGTAGAGCCACCCGGCCACGGCACGCTGCCCCACCCCTGAACCTGAACCCATGCGCAGGAAGCAAGCAGAAAAGCGGATCCCGACGCCCGATCCCATCTACGGCGACGTGACCGTCGCCAAGTTCATCTCCGCCGTCATGCGCGATGGCAAGAAGAGCATCGCCCAGAAAATCGTCTACGGCGCCTTCGATGTCATTGAGGAGCGCACGAGCGAGCCCGGCGTCGAGGTCTTCCGCAAGGCCGTCAACAACATCGCGCCTCTCGTGGAGGTGCGGAGCAAGCGCGTTGGCGGTGCCACCTACCAGGTGCCCATCGAGGTCCGCCCCGAGCGGCGGACAAGCCTCGCCTTCCGTTGGCTCCTCACCTACTCCCGCCAGCGCGGAGACAAGAGCATGGTCAACCGCCTCGCCGCCGAGATGATCGCCGCGAGCCGAGGCGAGGGCGGCGCCGTCAAGAAGAAAGACGACACGCACCGCATGGCCGAGGCCAACAAGGCATTCTCTCACTTCGCCCGCTTCTAAGTCCCCCGCCTCGGTGAGCCGAGGGCACAAGTAGCAGCCCCGGGCGACCGCCCGGACCCCACCATGAGCATCCACGGCAAGCAGTTCCCGCTCGAGCGCACCCGAAACATCGGGATCTCGGCGCACATCGACGCGGGCAAGACCACGACGACCGAGCGGATCCTGTACTACACGGGCCGCCTTCACCGCATCGGCGAGGTCCACGAGGGCGGCGCGACGATGGACTGGATGGAGCAGGAGAAGGAGCGTGGCATCACCATCACCTCCGCCGCGACCACCGCCGAGTGGTCCAACCACCGGATCAACATCATCGACACCCCCGGCCACGTCGACTTCACGGTCGAGGTGGAGCGGGCGCTGCGCGTGCTTGACGGCGCCGTGGCGCTGTTCTGCTCCGTGGGCGGCGTGGAGCCCCAGTCCGAGACGGTCTGGCGGCAGATGAACAAGTACAACGTGCCCCGCATCGCGTTCGTCAACAAGATGGACCGCACGGGCGCGGACTTCTACAACGCTGTCTCCATGATGAAGGAGCGGCTCGGCGCCAACGCCGTGCCCGTCCAGATTCCCATCGGCGACGGCGAGATGTTCCGAGGCGTCATCGACCTCATCGAGGCGAAGGCCATCGTCTGGGACGACGCCACTCAGGGCGCAACCTGGGACGAGATCGAGATCCCAGACGACCTCCGCAAGGAGGCTCGCCACTGGCGCATCAATCTCATGGAGGCCGTCGCCGAGCACGACGATGAGCTCCTCATGATGTACCTCGAAGGCGAGGAGATCGACCCGGAGCACATCAAGCGCATCGTTCGCGACGCGACCATCGCGCTGGACATCACGCCGGTCTTCTGCGGCTCCGCCTTCAAGAACAAAGGCGTGCAGCGGCTCCTGGACGGCGTCATCGACTACCTCCCGAGCCCCCTCGATGTGCCTCCGATGGAGGGCACCAAGCCGCGCTCGGAGGAGGTCGTCACTCGCACGCCCGATCCAGACGGACCGCTGGCCGCCATCGCGTTCAAGATCGCGACCGACCCCTACGTCGGAAAGCTCACCTTTGCGCGGGTCTACTCCGGCACGCTCAACAAGGGCGACTCCATCATCAACGCCAACAGTGAGCGCAAGGAGCGCGCCGGGCGTCTGCTCTTCATGCACGCGAACACGCGTGAGGACGTGGAGCAGGTCAAGGCGGGCGACATCTGCGCCATCGTGGGCCTGAAGGATGTCCGCACGGGCGACACCCTCGCGGACGCGAGCAACCCGGTCGTGCTGGAGTCCATGGACTTCCCGGAGCCGGTGATCCGCATCGCCATCGAGCCGAAGACCAAGGCCGACATCGACAAGCTCGGTGTGGGTCTCCAGAAGCTCGCCGAGGAAGACCCGACCTTCAAGGTGTCCACGGACGACGAGACCGGCCAGACCCTCATCGCGGGGATGGGCGAACTCCACCTCGAGATCATCGTGGACCGCCTCAAGCGCGAGTTCAAGGTGGAGGCCAACGTCGGCAAGCCACAGGTCTCCTACCGCGAGGCCATCCGCAGCGCGATCACGCACACCTACACGCACAAGAAGCAGACCGGTGGTCGCGGCCAGTTCGCGCACGTCGAGATCGAGTTCGAGCCGACCGAAGACGGAACCGGCTTCGAGTTCGAGAACGGCATCGTCGGTGGCTCCATCCCGCGCGAGTTCATCCCGAGCGTGGAGAAGGGCATCAAGGAGGCCATGAGCCGAGGCCCGCTCGCCGGGTACCCGGTGGAGGGCATCAAGGCCCGCCTCTTCGATGGCAAGTTCCACAACGTGGACTCCGACCAGCTTTCCTTCGAGCTCGCGGGCCGCATGGCCTTCCGCGAGGCGTCCCGGATGGCGAAGCCGGTCATCATGGAGCCCATCATGAAGGTGGAGGTCATCACGCCCGAGGAGTACATGGGCGACGTGATCGGCGACCTGAACTCCCGCCGTGGCCAGATCGGCTCGATGGGCCAGCGCAACGACGCGCAGGTGATCGAGGCGATGGTGCCGCTCTCGGAGATGTTCGGCTACTCGACCGACCTGCGCTCCAACACGCAGGGCCGCGCGATCTACTCCATGCAGTTCGATCACTACTCAGAAGTGCCCAAGTCCGTCGCCGAAGAGATCACCTCGGCTTCTCGGACGGCCGTCGCGGCGTAGCCGAGACTTCACCCTCCCGCCTCGGTGCCCTGGCAACGGCCACCGAGGCGGGCCCCTGACTGACAGACCCCAACCCTGCGGCCCCGGCCGCGACAGACACTAGCATCATGGCAAAGGAGACCTTCCAGCGGACGAAGCCGCACGTCAACGTCGGCACCATCGGCCACGTCGACCACGGCAAGACGACCCTCACGGCCGCCATCACCAAGGTCCTCGCCGAGAAGATGGGCGGCGAGGCCAAGGCCTTCGAGGACATCGACAACGCCCCCGAGGAGCGCGAGCGCGGCATCACCATCGCCACCGCTCACGTCGAGTACGAGACCGAGAACCGCCACTACGCCCACGTCGACTGCCCCGGCCACGCCGACTACGTCAAGAACATGGTCACCGGGGCCGCCCAGATGGACGGCGCCATCCTCGTCGTCGCCGCCACCGACGGCCCGATGCCCCAGACGCGCGAGCACATCCTGCTCGCCCGCCAGGTCGGCGTGCCCTACATCGTCGTCTTCATGAACAAGGCCGACCTCGTCGACGACGAGGAGCTCCTGGAGCTGGTCGAGATGGAGGTCCGCGAGCTGCTGTCCTCCTACGAGTTCCCGGGCGACGACCTGCCGGTCATCCAGGGCTCCGCCCTCGGCGGCCTCAACGGCGAGGCGGCGTGGGTCGAGAAGATCGAAGAGCTCATGGCCGCCGTGGACGACTACATCCCGACGCCGGAGCGCGACATCGACAAGCCGTTCCTGATGCCGGTCGAGGACGTGTTCTCGATCACGGGCCGTGGGACCGTCGTGACGGGCCGCGTGGAGCGCGGGTCGATCAAGGTGGGCGACCCGGTGGACATCATCGGGATCCGGGAGGAGAAGCAGTCCTCCACCGTGACGGGTGTGGAGATGTTCCGGAAGCTGCTCGACGCCGCCGAGGCGGGCGACAACGCGGGGATCCTGCTGCGCGGCATCGACAAGGACGCCGTGGAGCGGGGGATGGTGCTGGCGAAGCCGGGGAGCGTGACGCCGCACAAGTCGTTCGAGTGCGAGGTGTACATCCTGAGCAAGGAGGAGGGCGGTCGCCACACGCCGTTCTTCAAGGGGTACCGCCCGCAGTTCTACTTCCGCACGACGGACGTGACGGGAGACATCGAGTTGAACGAGGGGGTGGAGATGGTGATGCCGGGGGACAACACGCAGTTCAAGGTGGACCTGATCCAGCCGGTGGCGATGGAGGAGGGTCTTCGGTTCGCCATCCGTGAGGGGGGGCGGACGGTGGGCGCCGGTGTCGTCTCCAAGATCCTCGACTGATCCCCGTTCGACGGATCTCCGCTGAGGCGCTGCCGCCCATCGCGTATCTTCTGGTCCGCCAGCGCTCGTCCTCGGGCGCTGGCGGTACCGTCTACACGGGCGTAGCTCAATTGGCGGAGCAGCGGTCTCCAAAACCGCAGGTTGTGAGTTCGAGTCTCGCCGCCCGTGCCACGCGGACGCTCTGAGTCCGCCCCTCTCTTTGCTTTCAACACGAGCCCGCGTGCGGGCACCGGACCTATGGCCACCCAGACCCAGACGAAGAAGTCCGAGTCCAAGATCGGCGGTTACATCCAGGAGGTCGTTAAGGAGTCGAAAAAGGTGAACTGGCCGAAGCGCCGCGAGCTGGTCGCGAACACGGCACTCACACTCGCCGCCTCCTTCGCCATCTCGATGTTCATCTTCGTCGCCGACCAGGGGATCAGCTCCCTGCTCTCCCTGATCTACTAGCCGGTCCGTTCCGCCTCGGTCTTTCCGGCAGACGCCACCGAGGCGGGCCGCCTCGGTCCCAACTGCATCGCGCTCCCATGCCTCTGACCTCCGTTCGCAAGTGGTACGTGCTCCGCACCTTCTCGGGACACGAGAAGAAGGTCAAGGAGTATCTGGAGAGTGAAGTCGAGCGCCTCGGCTTCGAGGACAAGCTCGCCGACGTCGTCATCCCGACCGAGACGGTCTTCGAGATGCGCGCGGGCAAGAAGAAGACTCGCGAGAAGACCTCCTTCCCGGGCTACATCCTGATCCAGGCGTTCATCGACCCGTATCTCCGCGAGGTCATCTCGGGGGCTCCCTCCACCATCGGTTTCCTGGGGGTGGACGGCGAGCCGACGCCGCTCCCGCCGCACGAGGTCAACCGGATCCTCGGCATGATGGACGAGGACAAGAGCGAGCAGCCCGAGATCCCGTTCAAGACCGGCGACCCGGTCAAGGTAGTGGACGGCCCGTTCAACACGTTCACCGGCTTTGTGGAGGAGGTCTACCCGGACAAGATGAAGGTCCGCGTGATGGTCTCCATCTTCGGTCGGAAGACGCCGCTGGAATTGGACTACCTCCAGGTCGAACACGAGAGTTAGGCCTTGCGGTCTGCCCGCCTCGGTGCCGTCTCTTCCGGCACAAGCAGCGGAGACCCCCAACCCAGGTAGTCAGCAGACCCACCGAGGCGGTCCCATCACGAACCGGCGCGTGCTCTCGATCAGTGGTGCTCCACGGGAGCGAGGCGGTCCAGGAAGTCCTCCACAGTTGTTGGGAAGGCGCCCAGGGAGGTGTCCACTTGGGCTAGTGCCCACGCCTCGAACTGACGGTCATCAGTGCCTGTAGCGTCAGCAATGGGTCCATCGAACAAGACCTCGCAGTAGGTGTGCCGCGAGTCGGTCTTGATGGTCTCGTACAGGTCGTGGACCACCCGGCGGTCCCCTTCCAGCCATTGCGCGAACAGGCCCTCCCCTTTGCGATGCATCCGGGCGTGGACGAGAAGCCCTGTGACACCGAGGCGGGTGTTGTTACGGGCCGCCCG
>JBCCPW010000054.1:0-11812 GCA_039024735.1 Bacteroidota bacterium | reverse complement strand
CTCGTGCAGCAGGAAAAGCTCGCCAGCCTGGGCGCGCTCACGGCAGGCATCGCGCACGAGATCAAGAACCCGCTCAACTTCGTGACCAACTTCGCGGGCCTCTCGCGCGAACTGGTCGACGAGTTGGCCGAGGAGACCGACCCGGACGAGCGCGAGGCCATCCTGGACGATCTCCAGGAGAACGCCCGCAAGATCGAAGAGCACGGCCGCCGCGCCGATGCCATCGTGCGGGGCATGATGGAGCACGCGCGCAGCCGTCCCGGCGACCGGCGCACCGTGGACCTCAACCGGCTCGTGCGTGAGTATGCCGATCTCGCGTGGCACGGCTTCCATGCTCGCCATCCCGAGGCGCGCGTGGATCTCTCACTCGATCTCGCGCCCGAGGCGGGGGAGGTGGAGGTGGCATCCGCCGAGATCGGCCGCGTCCTCATCAACCTCCTCGACAACGCCTTCGACGCCGTCACCGAGGCGGACGCGCCCACCGTCTCGGTGTCCACGACGCGTGACAGCACGGGCGTCGCGATCCATGTCCGCGACACCGGCACGGGAATGACCGAGGCGGTCCGGTCGAGGGTCTTCGAGCCGTTCTTCACCACCAAGGCGACGGGGGAGGGCACCGGCCTTGGGCTTTCGCTCAGCCACGACATCGCCGTCGCGCACCACGGCACGCTGACGGTGGAGAGCGCGGAGGGTCAGGGCACCACGTTCACCCTCCGGCTGCCCGCCAGCGGTTGAAGAGCCGAAGGAACTGGAACGGTCTGGCATCCTTTGCGACCGCCGATAGGTTTCAGTCTGGAGTGAAAGTTGGGCCTGGCGCGCTCCTGGCGACGTTCTAGACCGAACGGTACCGTCAGTGAAGACGGTGCCGAGCGGCGGTTGGCACGCTCGTTCCTAGCTAGACTCTATTTAGATCCAGTCCACATAACGCCCTCATGCGACCCTCCCCCGTTTCTTCCGACGTCCTCATCATCGGTGCCGGTGCCGCCGGGCTCCGCGCGGCCATCGAGCTAACCGCCGCTGGGCGCGATGTGCTCGTGATCGGCAAGCGCAAACACGGCGACGCTCACACGGTCTGGGCCGCTGGCGGCATCAACGCCGCGCTCGGCAGCCTCGACCCCGAGGACCGATGGGACATCCACGCCGCCGATACGCTCAACGAAGGGCACCACATCAACAACGCGCAGGCCGTCGAACTCCTCGCACGCCACGCGCCCGAGCGCGTCCGCGAACTCGACCGCTGGGGCGCCGACTTCTCGAAGACGGAAGACGGCGAGATCAACCAGCGCTACTTCGGTGCGCAGTCCTTCCGCCGGACCTGCTTCAAGGGTGACATCACGGGCCGCGCGATTCTGGAGGCACTCGTCAGTCAGGCCAAAGAACTCCAGATCCCGTACCGGCAGGACACCTTCATCACGGAAATCCTCGTGACCGAGGAGGGGCGTGCGATTGGCGCGGTGGGCTACGACATGAACACGGGCGAGGCGCTCGTCTTCCACGCGAACGCCGTGATTCTGGCGGCGGGCGGGCACACCTCGGTGTACGTCCGGTCGTCCTCGCGTCCGGACGAGAACACGGGCGATGCGCAGGCGCTCGCGTACAACGCCGGGGCTGTCCTTCGCGACATGGAGTTCGTCCAGTTCCACCCGACGGGCAAGCTCTGGCCGAAGGAGGAACGCGGCCACCTCGTCACCGAGGCGGTCCGTGGCGAGGGCGGTCGCCTCTTCAACAACGACGGCGAACGCTTCATGGAGCGGTACTCGCCGCAGCAGATGGAGTTGGACGCGCGCGATGTCGTCGCGCGGGCCAACTACGCCGAGATTCAGGCGGGTCGCGGGACGGAGAACGGCGGCGTCTGGCTCGACATCTCGCACCGTGACTCGCAGTACATCCGCGAGCGCCTGCCGCGCATGACAGAGGAGTTCGCGGCCGTGGGCGTGGACATCACCGAGGCGCCCATGGAGGTCGCCCCGACGGCCCACTACGCGATGGGCGGCGTCGAAATCCCAGACTTCGAGACGTGCGAGACGACCGTTCCGGGTCTCTTCGCCGCGGGCGAGAGCGTCGCGGGAGTCCACGGCGCGAACCGCCTCGGTGGCAACTCCCTCGCGGAGACGGTGGTCTTTGGCCAGATCGTCGGCGCACACCTCGCGAACGAGATGCCGGAGCGCCGCAAGCTTCCCGACGCGGTCGTGGACGCGGCCCTGGATCGTCTCCACCGGCGCGCAGAGCAGAACGGCACCCACACGCCGGACGACTTCATCGCGCGGCTGCGAACCCTCATGTGGAACCACGCGGGGATCACGCGCGACGAAGATGGCCTCATCGAGGGGCTCGCCAAGCTCCAGGCTCTCCAGCACGACGCGGAGGACCTTCGCGTCCAGGCGGACCTCACGAGCCAGACGTACGAGGCGGCCGTCAACCTCGGGTTCATGCTCACCACCTGCGAGGCTATCCTGAAGAGCGCGCTGGCGCGGACGGAATCGCGCGGTGCCCACTACCGCTCCGACTTCCCGGACACCGTGGACGGTTGGCGCAAGAACGTGCGCGTCGGCAGAGGAGAGGACGGGAGGATGCGGATGGAGACCGCTCCCGCGACGGAGCCCACGCCGAGCGTGCAGCAGGCCCTCCGCGAGGATCACAAGCTGGACTATCACCACCTGGAGTGAGCCCACAGCCTCTCTCGCTCTCGCCATGCCACCCGCGCCCGCCTCGGTAGCACCGAGGCGGGCGTTGCGTTGAACCCGCCCCGTGGTTCCCGCGTCTCCACGCGTCCGAATCCTCAGCCTCATGTTTACCGGCATCATCGAAGAAGTCGGCCGCGTGCTCGCGGTCAAAGAGTTAGAAGGCGGCCGTCGCTTTCGGTTCGGCTGCTCGTTCGCGGATGCTCTACGCGTGGACGAGAGCGTGGCCGTAGACGGCGCCTGCCTCACGGTCGTCGCGCAGGACACCGAGGCCTTCGAGGCCGTCGCGGTGGAGGAGACCCTCCGCAAGACCTCGCTGGGTCAGCGGCAGCCCGGCGATGGCGTCAACCTGGAGCGCGCCCTCGTGCTGGGGTCCCGCCTGGATGGCCACCTCGTGCAGGGCCACGTGGACTCTGTCGGGACCATCACCGAGGTGGAGGCGCTGGCGGACTCCCACGAGGTCACCGTCCGCTACCCCGAGGCGTTCGCAGCCTACCTCATCCCGAAGGGCAGCGTCACCGTGGATGGCATCTCGTTGACCGTCGCGGCACTGGACGAGCCGCCGGGCACCTTCCGCCTCGCCATCATCCCGCACACGTGGGACAAGACCACGGCATCGGACTGGCGCCCTGGGCAGGCGGTCAACGTGGAGTTCGACCTCGTCGGCAAGTATGTCGTCCGGGGGACCGCCGTCGGGTCACCCTCGCCGACGGGCTGACAGGCTCAGCGACGCATCGGCAGGAGACCAACGCCGCCCTCATGTTTTGCACAAGGGTCGGGATCGGTAGCGCTACCGGGGAAATCCTGAGCTTCTACCTCCCGTGTCGTGAAAAGCTGTCACTGGCACCCGTCATGCAAGAGGGGAGGTGCATCTCGGTCACACCGCCATGATGACTCCTGCTCTTCTGGCCCGTACCCCTCTAATCACGCCCTTCTCTCTCGCGGTCCGCCTTTCTGCTCTGACCGCTGCGGTGCTCAGCCTGTTCGTGATGTAGGCCCACCGCGCATCCGGTTCACCTCTCAGCCCTTCTGCGGACGAACCGGACGCACTGGCTCGCGGGCTCCCACCACCCCGCGCGCCGTCCGCCCCCGCTCGTGCCTCCTCCGGTCGCGAGCGGGGGCGTCCCATTTGGGTCGTCCGCCTCGGTGCGGTCATGGGCCCACCGAGGCGGACGCTGAGGTCATGTGCCCTCCTCCGAGAACGGGCTCTGCCAGGGCTCGGACTCGCGCGTGGACCCGTCGCCGTCTGGCAGCGGGACGTGGGCCGTCCGGCCGTCCGCCGTCTGTGCCACCGCGACTGGGACACCCACGGGTGCGCCCGCCTCGGTGTCGGGATCGGTGGCCTTCGAGCGGCTCAGTCGGAGCGCGATGCTGTCGAACGTGGAGTACATCACCGGCACGATCACCAGCGTGAGGAACGTCGCGAACGTGAGTCCCGAGATGATCGCCGTGCCCATCGGGCCCCAGAACTGGGTGTTCTCGGAGCCGAAGTTGAACGACGGGTCGAGGTTCGTGATCAGGCCCACGAAATCGATGTTGATGCCGAACGTGAGCGGGATGAGCCCGATGACCGTCGTGAAGGCGGTCAGCAGCACCGGACGCAGGCGCGTTGCGCCGCCGTCGATGATGGCATCCTGCTTATCTCCACCACGTTCGCGAAGCTGCTCGATGTAGTCCACGAGCACGATCGCGTTGTTGACCACGATGCCCGCCAGCGAGATCACGCCGATGAACGTCATCAGGCCGAAGGGCGTCCGCGTGAGGATCAGACCCAGCATCACGCCGATCAGGCTCAGGCCGACCGCCACCATGATGATGAGCGGGTTTTTGACCGAGTTGAACTGCGCGATGAGGATGATCGTGATGAGCGCGAGGCCCATCAAGAGCGCCGTCGTGAGGAAGCCGAAGCTCTCGTCCTGCTCCTCTTGCGCTCCTGTGTGGGAGACAGCGTAGCCCGGCGGGAGACCCGACACGAGCGGCTCCAGCTCCGCCTGGACCGCCTGAAGCACGGCATTGTCGTTGAAGCCCGGGGCAGCCTCACCAAGGACGGTTACCACGCGCTCCTGGTCCAATCGGGTCACTGAACCCAGACCAGCGGCGGGCTCGATGGAGGCCATCGCGACGAGCGGCACTTTGCGGCCGTTGTCGAAGTTGGTCACGATGAGGCTCTCGATCTGCTGGAGCGTCTGCCGGTCCTCCTCGCGAAGGCGGACGGTGATGTCGTACTCATCCTTGCCATCGCGCCACTGGCTGGCTTCCTCGCCATTGACAGCACGGCGGACAGCGAGCGCCACGTCCTGGGTGCTCATCCCGAAGGCGACCGCTCGCTCGCGGTCGATCTGAACGCGGTACTCGGGGCGGCCTGCGTTGAGGTTGTCGCGGATATCCACGAGGCCCTCCACACGACCGGTTTCCACCGCGTCCTTGAGCCGTGCCTCAATGGTGCCCGCAATGCTACGGATCTGCTCGAACTCGCTGCCCGTTACCTCAATGGTGACGGCAGCCCCGGTCGGAGGCCCGTTCTCGTCCTGCTCTACCGTCAGGTCAATGCCGGGAAGTCCCGCGAGGCTTTCGCGAATGCGCCGGAGCGTGACCGAGGAGGCCTCTGCTCGGTCCTCGTAATCCACCATGTTCAGAGTCACAGAGGAGCGCTCCGGGCTCGACGCGCCGCCGCCGAATAGAGCGTCCCCACCGATGCCGACGCTGGTGGCGACGTTCTTGGTGTTGGCGCCTGTCGCCCCTTCCATCAGTCCCTGCACGCGTCCGAAGACCTCGTTGGAGACCTCGTTGGACTGCTCGATGGTCGTGCCGATGGGCGCCTCGGCGGTGATGATGATCTGGTTCGGGTCCGTCGTCGGGAAGAACTCCGTGCCGGTCGGCGCTACCGCGAAGAGTGCGAAGATGGCGACAAGCATCCCGAGCGTCCCGGTCAGCAGCCGCGCACGGTTGTCCGTCAGCACGATGTACGGCTGGCCGTGCTGCGTCGTCTTGCGGCCTCGGCGCTTCGCAAAGGCCATCCCAGCCAGCCCTGCGAGCGTGATCGAAATGGGGAGCAAGAGCAACTCCAGGACGAGCGCGATGCCTCCCTCGCCGTCGGCGCCGTAGGTGATCCGGCCCGCGAGCGAGAGGGCCGTGATGAGGGCGATCACGATTCCGCCGAAGATCAGTCCGATCTTGACGCTCGTTCGGCCACCGAGGTAGGCGCTCTCCAGCGAGTGGAACAGGATGCCGATCACGCCAAGTAGTAGCGCTACACCCCCCGGTGCGATGAGCAGGAAGCCCGCAGGACCCGCGAGGTTGAGTAGTACCGCCCCTGCAATGAGAAGAAGGAAGCCCAGCGTGAAGGACCCCAGCGCGAACGTGTTACGCAGCATCGCCCGCCGCACTGTGTAGTCTCGCTCCAGCATCCACCCCAGGAACTGCCGGTAGCGGGCCGTCATCCGTGGAACTGTTTGCTTCGCGAAGCGCTCGTGTGCAGGGCCGAGCACGTACCAGTAGAGCAACACGAGTGCTGGGATCGCCACGGCGAGGAAGACAAGCGTTCGCCAGTTCGCCAGGCCCACGACGAGCGCCGTGAACGCCACAGCCCCCAGTCCGATCATTCGCCCGCGCGAGGTCCGCCCGTCGGCACCGCGGAGGCGGAACCAGCGGCGAAGTGGGTTCTCCGTGCTGCGCTCGCCCGCCTCGGCGTCTGTCTTCATCAGGTAGCCAGTGATGACCGGGTTGATGATGAGTGCGACAAAGAGCGAGCACGAGAGCGTGACGATGAGCGTGAGGGGCATGTAGCCCATGAACTCGCCGATGATGCCCGGCCAGAGGAGCATCGGCGCGAAGGCAGCAACCGTCGTGGCGGTGCTCGCTGCGACGGCGCCTCCCACCTCGGCGGTCCCGAGGCGGGCGGCCTCCCACGGACCGTAGCCCTCCTCGCGGAAGCGGTAGATGTTCTCGATGATCACCACCGCGTTGTCCACCAGCATGCCCAGCGCGATGATGAGGCTGAAGAGGATGATGAAGTTGAGCGTCTGGCCCATCGCGCTGAAGACCAGGAAGCTCAGGAACATGCTCAGCGGGATCGCGAGCCCCACCAGCGTCGCGTTGCGCACGCCGAGGAAGAACAGCAGCACGACGATCACGAAGAGGATCCCCGCGATGATGTTGTTTTCCAGGTCCTCCACGAGGATCTCGACCTGCTCGGACTGGTCGCCGGTCAGCAGGATGCTCTCGTTGGCCGGTAGCGGGAAGGCGTCGATGACGGCCTCCACGCGGTCCACCACCTCGATGATGTTCTCGCCAGAGGTCTTCTTGACACTCAGGCGGATCACCTGCAGGTTCTCGATCTCGCTCACGGGCATGAACTCGCCCTGCTCGTTCTCGCGCTGGAGGACCTCCAGGCGAGCGTAGCTCTCGCGGTCCTTGTACCCGAACGTCACGTCGGCCACGTCACGGATGTAGATCGGCTGTCCGCCGGGGGCCTTGATGACGAGGTCGAGCAACTCGCGCGGATCGTCGATCTCACCGTTGACGCGCACCAAGTAGTTCGTCGTCCCGACGTCCACGGAGCCTCCCGGGATGTTGGTGTTTTCCTTCTGGATGGTGCGGACGACATCGAACGGGTCGAGGCCGTAGCCTTGCATCGCGGCGAGGTCCATGTTGACCTGCACCTCGCGCTGGAGGCCACCGAGGAGGTCCACCTCGCTCACACCCGGTACAGACTCGATCTCGTCCTGGAGGTCCTCGGCCGTTGCGCGGAGAGCGGTCAGCGAGCCGTCGGTGAGGAGGTTGACGGTGAGAACGGGGATGTCCGCGAAGTCGATGTCGGAGACGATGGGCTCCTCCACGTCGTCCGGGAACTCCGTCTTGGCGATGTCCACGCCGTCGCGGACTTCCTGTTTGGCCTCGTCGAGGTCCTTGTCCGGGAAGAACTCCACGATGACCGTCGAGACCCCCTCGGTGGAGATGCTCTCAATCTCGTCGATGCCTGAGATCGTCGCGACCTCGCGCTCGATCTCTTGCGAGATGATGCTCTCCACGTCATCCGGCGATGCGCCGGGATAGACCGTCGTCACGACGATGGTCGCGACTTCAATCTGGGGCTCGGCCTCCTTCGGAAGCGCGATGTAGGAGAGGAGGCCGCCGAGCGTGAGCGCGAGAGTCAGGACGACGATGGCCGTCCGGTTGCTGATCGCGAGGTCGGTGATTTTCATGTCCGTACTGCGTGATGCGTACTGCGAGAGGGAGGCTGTAGCGCCACCCTGCAAAACGGGTGACTAATCGGTTGGCGAGGCTGTCGAGGCGGAGCGTTCACGCTCGGTGACGCGGAGGAGATCGCCGTCGGCGAGGCTCGTCTGACCGGAGACAATGATGCGGTCGCCTGCGGAGACGCCGCTGGCAAGTACGATTTGTTCTCCCGAGGCGGGACCCAACTCCACCGGTCGCCGCTCCGCGACGGTGCGCCCCCCTTCGTCCGTCACGGCGATGAAGACGCTCGTGCCCCGTTCGTCTCGAACGACAGCCTCCTGAGGCACGACGATGGCTTCTTCCAGCACATCGCGGGCGACCTGAAGACGGACGACCATGTCGGGCTTGAGTTGGCGGTCGCTGTTGTCCACAGCGATCTCAATCGGGAACGTACGGCTCGCGGGGTTCACGGCCGTGCCGACAAACGTGACGCGCCCGCCACGCGGCTCGGCGTTGTACGCTGTCGGCTCGATGCGGACCTGCGTGCCGGGCTCAATGTCGGTCGTGTACCGCTCCGGTACCCCGGCGACCACCTTGACCGCCCCAGACGAGACCAGCCGCACGACCGGTTGCCCGGGGCTCGCGAGTTCACCCGGTTCCTGCAACCGTGCCTCCACGACGCCTCCGAACGGCGCCACGATGCGCGTGTTGGCGAGTTGGGCCTGTGCACTCGCGACGCCTGCCTGGGCAGCAGCGGCCTGCGCCCGTGCCGCGTTCAGGTTCTCCTGAGCGGCCTGGAGCTGACCCTGCGCCTGCGCCACGCCCGCATCGGCCTGCGCAACCTGCGCCCTCGCGCCCGCCAACTGCGTTTCGACGCCCCGGAACTCGAGCGCGGACAGGATGGAATCGCGGAAGAGCGGAAGCTGACGCTTGTACTGGTCATCGGCGAGGTCCAGGTTGGCCTGGGCCGCGCGGCGTTGGGCCTCGGCGGCCTTGATGCCAGCGGTGGCTTGCGCGATGCCCGCCTCGGCCTGCGCGATGCCCGCCCGAGCCGTGGCGGTTCCGGCCTGTGCCTGCGCCACGCCCGCACGCTGAGTGGTGGCCTTCACCTGTGCCACTGTCCCGCCCGCGCCCACGAACGCCCCGATGGGCGCGACGTAGGTCAGCGTGCCGGGCACGTCCGGCGACAGGGTGGCGTCGTTGGGCGCATCCACGGTGCCCGTGATCTCGATGGCGTCCTCGAAGAAGTCGGGGTCTGCGATGACGACCTCGACCGGGATGCCGGTGTCGGTTGCGTCGTCGGTCTCCGCCTCGGTGGTGGCATCGGGCGGTTGGCACCCGATCAGCACCGAGGCGGGCAGGGCCAGGGCGAGGAGGAGGAGAGAGAGGCGATTCATGATGAGGTGGGCAGGCGATATCGCAGGGGCACAGCGCGCTGTGCTCGCACGGGAGGTCATCGGGAGGCTGTCGTGGGTACCGTTGGGGTGGGCTCGGCGGAGCGCACCGGTTCAGGCGCGATGGTGGCGGTCGCGCGCTCGTAGTCCGAGCGGGCCACGAGCGCATCGCGGACGGCCTGGAGGAAGTTGAGGCGCGCGGTGTCCAGGTTCTGGCTCGCGAGGCGTACGTCCACAAGGTCCGCGGTACCCACATCGAGGCGCTCCTCGGCGAAGCGGAAGGCGGTCTCGGCCGTGACGACGGTCTGTGCCTGCGCGGCCAGCCGACGCTCGGCGCTGGTCAGCTGCCGAAGGGCCGAGGCGATCTCCAGCGCGGCGGCCTGGGTGGCCTGCTCGAGCTGGATCTCCGCCTTGTCGATGGCGATCTGGTTCTGCTGCACGCGGCGGCGCGTCTGGAAACCATCGAAGAGCGTCCAGTTGAGGCTCAGGCCAACGGTCACAGCGGGCTGCCAGTAGGCGTCGGAGAAGAAACCGGTGGTCTGTTCCTCGAACGTGAAGGGATCGGCCGGGTCAGGCGCGAAGATGCTCGTGCGGTTGTCCGGCACGTTGGCGTTGTAGGACAGGTTGGCGAAGGCGTTCAGGCTGGGATAGGACGCGGCCTTCGTGATGTCGCGCTGGACCTCGTTGAGGCGAATCGCGAGGCGCGCCTGTTCCAGGTCCGGACGCTCTGCCACCGCCTCCTCCAGTGCCTCCAGAGTGGAGACGGTCTGGAACAGTTCATCCGCTGGGGCTGAGAGCGAGCCCTCCAGCACCACCGGCGCCCCAACAGGCAGGCCAATCGCGAGAAGCAGCGCGTCGGTCGCGGTCTGCGCTCCGGCCTGGACCGTCGCGAGTTGTGTCTCGGCATTGGCAAGATCCACCTCGGCGTTGAGGCGGTCCAGCTTCGGCGAGACGCCCTGCGACACGAGCAACGTGAAGTCCTCAAAGGTGTCCGAGGCACGGTTGCGGCTGGCCTCCACCACGCGGGCCTGTTCCTGTGCGAGGAGGGCGTCGTAGAAGGCGGTCCGCGTCTGGTGGATCACTTCGTCTTCTGTCTGCGCGACCGCCGCCCGGTTGATGTCCACCAGAGCACGGGCGCCGCGCACGGCCGCGAACGCCGTCCCGCTGTAGAGCGGCTGGCTGAGGGAGATGGCGTTCTGGAAGGAGTTGTCCGTCCCGAACGGGTTGCCGCCTTCCTCCTGCGAAAAGCCGATGGCCTCCTGGCCTTCCTGGATGCGCCGGTTGTACTCCTGGAACGAGATCGCCGAGGTGGTCGGGTCGTCGTCCGTCCGGGCCCCCTCGTTGAAGGCGAGCCAGCCGATGGCGCCCAGGCCGGAGAAGATGTCCCCCGCAGAGGATCCCGCGAAAGGGTTGGCCTGCACCACGTTGCGAGCATACTGGGAACTGGCCTCCGCACGAGGCAAGAGGCCGCCGTATGCCTCGGCCACCTGAAGCTCCGCGTTGCGCACGTCGAGTTCGACGCTGCGAAGCGCGTAGTTCCGTTCCAGTGCAATCTCAAGGGCGTCGTCCAGCGAGAGGCGGAGGGTGTTTGCGGGTAGCATTGCCTCGGTCGCGGTCTCCGCAGACCGAGGCGGGTCGGCGGTGGGCATCCGCGCGACGGCCGGATCGGGAGACTGCGCCGATCCGGTGCCCGAGGCGAGCAGGGCGAGAGCCAGAACGAGAAGGGAGCGAGGCATGGTCAGTCGCGGGCGAGGAGCCCGTCAAAGAGCACAGTCGTGAGGAAGTCGGCGGCTTGGTCCGCCGTACCGAAGGGAGCAGGCTCGAAGTGGCCCGATGGGTCGCACTCGGCGTCGATCTCGGCCATGAGGAACCCGCGCACGTTGCCCATCAGGATGTGCGCGACGGGGCGAGCGGGGAGGGGGCGAAGTGCACCGGCCTCCACAGCCTGCTGGATCGGTCGCGCCACGGCGTCGATGACACCCGCGAAGTGCTCCGCGAACCCCGCCTCGTGCTCCACGCGGAGGCGGGTCCGGTAGCCCTCCTTCATGAACATCAGCATCGTGTCGCGGCTCTCTTCCAAGAAGAAGTGCAGCAGGGCGCGGATGAATCCGTGGAAGGCGGTTCGGGTGGCCTCAGGGGTGGAGAGGTCGACGCCGTCCGGCAGCGCGTGTGCGATGACGCGATGGAGACCGGCAGCGACACGTTCCTCGAAGAGCACGAAGAACAACTCGTCCTTGCCGCCCGGGAAGTAGTTGTAGAGCGTTCCCTTGCCGAACTCCGCCCGGAAGGCGATCTCGTCCACCGAGGCGCCCTCGTACCCGTGCTCAGCGAAGACGGCCAACGCGGCGTCGAGGATGGCCGTGCGGCGCATGAGGCGCTCGCGTTCTCGACGGGAGAGGGAGAGGGTGGCTTCCAAGATGGGCGTTTGGTCAGAAAGTGACCGACCGGTCACTTCCAAAACTAGCGCGTCACTACGTGCAGGGCGGCCGTCGGTTGCCCGGAAGGTGTGAAGAGACCGTGACGACATCGGGTCATGCGTGTGTGCGGCATGTGGCGTGT
>JBCCPW010000053.1:0-11824 GCA_039024735.1 Bacteroidota bacterium | reverse complement strand
GCGGGTGCTCCAGTCCGGCCAGGATCTGCCGCTCCGCGCGGAGCCGCGCCGCCAGACCGGCCGCATCCGGCCCCGGCCGCAGGAGCTTCAGCGCGACGGTCCGCTCGTAGGCCCCGTCGGCGCGGTGGGCGCGGTAAACGGCCCCCATCCCGCCTTCCCCGATCCGGGTCTCCACTGCCCAGGGTCCGATCTGCGTGCCTTCCACAGGATCGGCCCCTATGGGGTGCCAACTGGCGGTGCGGTCGAGGAAGCCGCCGGTCTCGTGTGCGGCCAGCAGGGCGTCCACCTCGGCTCGCAACGCGGCGGTGTCGCAGGCGGTGTCGAGAAACCCCGGTCGGTCCCGCTCGGGAAGGTCGAGGGCGTCGAGGAGGAGGTCGGTGGCGCGGCGGTGGGTCTCGGCGTTCATCGCGGGAGGGAGGGGGCTCCTTCTAACCGAGAAGACGCCCCCGATCCGATCACGCAGAGTACGCAGGACATCGGGGAGCCCAGCCGGAGTCCTTCTGTCGGCTCACCGAGGCGGAGCACGAGGAGGCGAAAAAAAAGCCGAGGGCAGTGATGAGGTTCGGCGCGAAACCCCGGTTGGGGAGCACATCCACTCGGTTGCGTCATGCGTGCTGTCCCCCTCGTCGGTGTTCTCGTCCTCGTGGCAGGACTCGCCACCACCTCTTCCCAGGTCCAACCCTCTGGGGTTCTTCTGCACGACAGCGGAGGCGATTCCTTTGTGACGGGCATCGCGCTCTCCAACGCCACAGGGGCTGCTCCGCACACCATCGGTCTCACCCCTCGGATGCGAAACGAGCAGGGGATCTACCGCGACTCTCTCTTCCGCTCCCCTCTGCAGGGGCGATGGTCCAGCGACGCGTCCATGAGTCTGACGGGCCGTGTCGTCTTCGAGGCGAACTGGCTGCATCCGTTCCCCTCCAACGCACGGACGTTTCTGTTCGCGCAGGACCGAGACGGCACCAATCGGGTCCAACTGACAGACTCCACAGCGGCCACGCGCGGCCAGACGCCGCTCAGCCTCGTCCGGGACGACGAGCCTGCGATCTCCCCCGACGGCCACACCGTGGTCTTCGTCTCGACTCGGTTTCGCGAGGACGAGAGCACCCAGGATGTCAACGTGTTCACCGTACCTGCCTCGGGCGGCGCCCTGCGCCAGTTGACCACGGCGGAAATGGCCACTGTTCCCAATGGGCAGACCGTGACGTGCCGAGGGTTCGAGCGCGTGGAGTGGAGCCCCGATGGGTCTCGCATCGCCTTCATCGGGCAGCGGGTGGCACGCGATGCCAACGGTACTCCCACCCCATCGGGGTGCGTCGCGTCGTTCGGAACGATGCGCCCCGACGGAACCGATGTGCGGATCCTCCGGCGCGGCGGCTTCGCCAATGAGAGCCCCTACAACCCGTCAGGTCGCGTGCTGAGCTGGACCGCCGGAGGGCTCCTGTACTACGACAATCGCACCCTCCGCTTCGAGTGGGTACGGCCTGATGGGACCGAGATCCGCACGCTGCCCTTCACAGGGACCCTCGACGGGTTCACCGTGAGCCTCGGAAACGAGTGGGCGCTGTCTCCCGATGGTCAGTACCTCGCCACCACGGAGGCAACAGGGACTCTGCTCATTGCAAGCACCGATGGGACGGTAGTGGATCAGATCGACACCTTCGCGGGGGGACAGCGCTTCATCGACTGGATCGATGCACCGGACACGCCCGAGCCCGTCCGAATCGAGATGGAGACCGACCCTGATCTCTTGTGGGGCGGAGCACAGGTGAGCGTTCTCCCCACGTTGTACGATGCCGCGGGGCGCGTGATCGTCGTCGGAGCGCGAGGGTGGGGTGGCCCGCTAGGTACGGCTGTCCGAAGCGCGTCTCTCAATCGCATCACGGGGCGGATCACGGGAGGCGTCAGCAACGACCTGGACCGCGAGGTGTGCGCCGAGAACGGCGGCCTGACGACCTGTGCCCGGTTCAACAACGTCCACACGCCCATCGTTACCGTTGAGGCCACGGACGCCGAGGCTGCGGAGGCAGGCCGCGACCCCGCCCGAATCGCTGTGCAGCGCTACGGCAACCCGACCGTGGACGTGGACCCGCAGCTCACCTTTAGTGGGCAGGCCCAGCTCTTCCGCGATTACACGACCACCGAGGCGGGCCCGCTTCTCCGCCTCGGTGCAGGAGACACGCTTCGTACGGAAGAGATCGTCGTCATCCCCGTGGACGACGGTCTCGCGGAGCCCACGGAGAGCGTGCTGCTCCGGGTGCAATGCCCCCAAGGCAGCGGCTGCGCGTTGGGCAGTGTGGTCACCCAGGCTCGCGTGGACATCGTGTCGAATGGGGCGGGCTCCGGGGTCGGGATTGCGTCCTCACGGCCGGACACGGGCCAGGCGGGGCGCCTCGTCACGCTGACGGTCTCGGGGCAGGGGTTCGAGCCTGGAGCCTCGGTCCAGTTGGTCGGGCCCGCCTCGGTGGAGGCGACCGCGGTCTTTGTTCAGGACAGCGGCACCCAACTGTACGCTCAGTTCAATCTGGAAACGGCACCGCTCGGTACGTACGGACTGACCGTGGCGAGTGGCGGCGGCAGCGCGACGCTGCCCGGCGCCCTGCGCGTGATCGCCGATGGAGAAGCAGAGCCTTGGGCCTCGGCTCTCCCCCAGTTCCATGTCGGCAGCTTTCCATCGCGGCAGCGGGTGGTCTATGGCAACCGAGGCGACGCAGACGCCTACATGGTGCCGCTCTTCATTTCGGTTGGCGCCGAGGCGGAGGTGGAGATGCGGAGCGAGATCGTGCTGCCACCCGGGATGAATCCCGAACTGGAAGCCGCCCTGCAGCCCTACCTCCGAACCGACAGTCTGTTCACGCTCGTGGAGCAATGCATCCCGCCCCCCGGGGCGATCGGTGCGCTGAGACCCCTCGCGTCATCGGCGGCAGACTGCGAGGATCGCGTGTCCATGCGGCTGGCCGCGTTCGTGATTCCCGTGATCCCTGCCGGAGGATCCGGCACGCTTGACTTCTCCATCACCGTCGAGGGCTCCACGGCTCCGGTGCCGATCGGCGTCGCCATCGGCCCGGTGGGACTCTTGGAAGCTGCAGTCCTGAAGGCAGGGAGTCCTGAATGCGCAGCACCGGAAACCGCTGATCGCTCCACAGGAGGCGATGTACCGACGCCGGACCAGATCTCAGCCGCGTGCTGGGGCTGCGCGATCAGTGCGGGAGCACTGGCCCTGGACCTCGTGCCTGGGTCGGGGTGCGTTCGCGCAGGACTCGACCTCGTGGCGGGGATCGGATCCAACATGGCAGGCTTCTCGCTTTCCGACGGTGGAGGGGCCTCGCTGGCCCTCGCGTGGAACGGCTCGCTGGCGTCGGTCCTGGGAGCCGTCGCTCAATGTGCGGGATCCGTGGCAGTTCCTGCCACGCGACTCGCAGAGGCGGCCCAGGAATCGCTCGAGTTCATCGCGAGCCTAATGGGCGGGGGCGTCGGAGGGGCAGGTCTCCTCGTTGGATGCGCCGACTGTGTGGACAAGGTGTTCTGGGGGATCTACTACTCGTTCTGGTCTCGCTCTGTCGATCCCAACATCAAGCTCGGGCCGCCCGGCGTTGGCGAGGACGGGTACGTCCAGTCGCTCCCGTCCGTGCCGTACCAGGTCCTCTTCGAGAACCTCCCGGACGCCACCGCCTCGGCCCGAGAGGTGACCATCGTGGACACCCTCGACACGAGCGTCTTTGACCTCTCGACGTTCCGCCTCGGGCCCATCGCCATCCCGGACACGACGGTGACGCCGCCGCCGGGCCTCCGCGCCTGGACGACCTACGTGGACCGGCGTCCAGAGCAGCCCTCGCTGCTGCGGTTCGACGCGCACCTCGACGCGGAGACCGGCGTCGCGCGGTGGGTCATCTCGGACCTCGACCCGGTCACCTTCGGGTACCGCGAGGACGCGGGGGCCGGGTTCCTTCCCGCCGAGGCGGAGGGGTTCGTCAGCTTTACGGTGGATCCGCTGCCTGACCTCCCCAACGGGACGGCCCTCGTCAACGCCGCCTCCATCCGGTTCGACCGCGAGGAGTGGATCGACACGCCGCCGTGGACCAACACGCTCGACTTCGGCGCGCCCGTCAGCCGCGCAACCGGTGTGGAGGCCGATCTCGCCGCCAGCGACACCTCATACGTGGTGACGATCACGGCCTCCGACGACGGCTCGGGTGTGCAGCGGACCGCGCTCTACGTGTCCGAGAACGACGGGCCGTTCCTGCTATGGGACCTGACCAATGAGAGCGAGGTCCGGTTTGAGGCCCGGCCCGATACGGAGTACGGGTTCTTCGCCCTCGCGGTCGATTGGGCCGGGAACTCGGAGGGGCTCAAGACTCAGGCCGAGGCGACCCTGGGCAGCCCGGTGGATGGAGAGGCCGGGCCGCGTCTCCCCGAGGTGGTGGAACTGACACCGCCCTATCCCAACCCGACACGCGCGGGCGCCATGGTGCAGTTTGGCCTCCCCCAGGTCGCCCACGCCGACGTGCGCGTCTTCGATGCGCGAGGCCGCGAGGTGGCTCGTCTCGTGGACGAGGAGCGTGCCCCCGGCTGGCACCGACTGCCGTGGCAGCCCGATGCCCTCGCGCCCGGCATCTACGTGATTCGCCTCCTTGCGGATGGTGAGACGCGGGTCTGGCACCTCACCGTGGTGCGATGAGGTTGCCCGCCTCGGTGTTGTGTTTCAGCACCGAGGCGGGACGGGTCATACCGGCTCATGATGTTGATGTCCGCATGCCGCTCGGGCTCCGGTGTAGCGGAGACCCCGAACGACAGGCGATAGACCACCCGATGCCCGCCTCGGTGTTCTGCTTCAGCACCGAGGCGGGACGGGTCACGCCTCGGCGAGGGCGCGGTGGAGCCACGCGCGTGCGGCCGTCCAGTCGCGCGAGACGGTGGGTTCCGAGACCCCGAGGACATCGGCGGTCTCGGGGATGGTGAGCCCCACGAAGTAGCGCAGCTCCACCACCTCCGCCCGGCGCGGGTGGAGCGCGTCGAGCTGCCCCAGCGCCTCGTGCAGCGCCACGAGGTCGTCGGCCTCGTCGTCGGCGACCTGCATCCAGGACTCATCCAGCGAGAGGGCAGGCGTGGCGCCCCCCCGCTTGGCGGCCTGCTTGGCCCGCGCAGCGTCCACGAGCACGTCGCGCATGGCGCGTGCGGCGACACGGAAGTAGTGGCGGCGGTCATTCCAGGCCGTCTCGCGGCGGGAGAGCTTCTCGTAGGCCTCGTGGACCAGGGCCGTCGTGTTGAGCGTCTCGGGACTCCCGTGACGGCGACGCTGGCCTTGCGCGAGGTCTCGCAGTTCCTCGTAGACGACACGCGCGAGGCGCTCCCGAGCGTTGGCGTCACCCTCGCGGGCTTGGCTGAGGAGGAGGGTGAGATCTGGAGGCGGCATCGCGAAAACGATACGACGGACGGCGACTCCATGAGGACACCGAGGCGGAGGGTCTCGCCCGTATCCTGCACCGCCTGTCTCCCGCTCCGATGCGCCGCCTCCTTGCCCTCGCGCTGTTCGTTTCGACCGCCGCCGTCGCTCAAGTCCCCATCGACTGGACGCCCGTCCCCGAGGCGGACGACGCGCTCCCGGGGAGCATCCGCGTGTTCGAATCCACCACGCCGGGCACGGCCGCGTGGTACGTGACGGCGGATCCCGCCGACCGGCGCTGGCGGCTCGCGGCTGAACTCTCGCCGAGTGGGACGGAGACCGTCACGTCGTTTGCGGACCGGCGCGAGGCCCTCGTGGCGCTCAACGGCGGCTACTACGGCGGCATGCAGTCGTTCAGCCTCGTGCTGGACGACGGGCAGGCAGTCGCGTCCAACATCGCGGCGCTCAACCGAAACGGGCTCGTCTACTATCCCACGCGCGGGGCCTTCGGACTGCTCGCGGACGGCCAGCCGGATGTGGCGTGGATCTACAACGTGGCCGGAACCCAGACCGCCTACGATGTGCCCAACGCGAACCTCAACGGACAGACGCCGGAGCCGCAGCCCTCGGCTACGTTCCCGGCGGGCGCGAGGGCGTGGGACGTGCAGACGGCCATCGGCGGGGGGCCGGTGCTGGTGGAGAACGGGGAGGTGCGGCTGACGTGGGAAGCCGAGGTCTTCTTCGGCGGCTCCGGCGTGGACACGACCTTGTCCCGTGCGCGGACGGCGGCAGGCTACGATGGCGACGGCCGCCTTCTCCTCTTTGCTGCGGCCGAGAACCCCGGCCTCACGCTCCGCGAAACCGCCGAGGCGATGCGCGCCCTCGGCGCCGTGGAGGCCGTCAATCTGGACGGGGGCGGGAGCACGAACCTCATCGCGGGAGACCGACCGCTCATCACCACCGTCCGCCGCGTCGCCTCGGCGCTGATGATTGTGCCGCGAGAGGAAGAAACCGGGTTCATCTACGACACCGGAGATCCTCAGTCTGGCTACCGCGAGGAGGGCGCGTGGTTCGAGAGCGCCAACAGCCCCTTCTTCGGCGGGACGCCCTCGCGATTGCTAGAGGTGGGAACCGAGGGCCGGGCGGTGTTCCGTCCGCAACCCCCCATCGACGGAGGCGGGGCTCCACTGGAGTACGGCCTGGACGCCTGGTGGGTGCCCGCGCCCAACCGCGCCACCGACACGCCCTTCGTGGTCTACCGAGGGGGCGTGGCCGTGGACACGCTCCGCGCCGATCAGAGCGACCCCGCCTCGGTGGGCCAATGGAACCCGCTGGGCGTCGTGTCCTTCGCGCCCGGAGACTCCATCGCGGTGACTGCCGACGCCACGCCCGGCGCGGGCACGACGTTCGTCAACGTGGACGCGATCCGGCTGACCCCGTCCCTCACGCCCGCCACCGAGGCGGACCCGCCCGACGCCCTCCGCCTGCGCCTCGCGCCCAACCCGGCCCGCGACGGGCTCGCGGTCACGCTCACGCTTCAGCGTCCCGCCGAGGTGACCGTCGTTCTCTTCGATGTCCTCGGGCGAGCGGTCCGGCGCGAGGTGGCCCGCCTCGGTAGCGGCGAGGGCCGGGTGCGTGTGTCCGTGGCCGATCTCGCGCCCGGCGTGTACACGCTCCGCGCCACGACGCCGGACGCCACCGCGACCCGACGAGCGACGGTTGCGCGCTGACCGTCACCGCCTCGGTGCTGAAGCCATACGGATTCGGCGTCCTGCTGTCGGGATGTGCCCGAAAGGACGACGGACCACAGACGACGGACCACGGGGGGCTGTGGTCTCTGCCACACGCGGAGACCGAACGGCATGCGGACATCGAGCCATGAATCGGTTCCCGCCTCGGTGCTGAAGCAGAACACCGAGGTGGTCCCACCGAGGCGGACGGCCCGGGCGAACCCGAGGGCCCGGGCGCCGTACCACCCGCCGATCTCCGACCGCGCCCCGCATGGGCGCCTCCGAATGGGCTCCTCCTTCCGCCTCGGCCGCTTCTTTGGCATCGACGTGCGCGTCCACTGGACGTTCGCGCTCCTCTTCGTCTACGTCATCGGAGTGGTCATCGCGCGAGGGCAGCCGCTCGTGACCGCCGTCGGTCTGAGCCTGCTCGTCCTGGCGACGTTCGTGTGCGTGATCCTGCACGAGTACGGGCACGCCCTCACCGCCCGCCGGTTCGGCGTGCCGACGAAAGACATCACGCTCTATCCCATCGGCGGGGTGGCGCGGTTGCAGCGGATGCCGGAGCGACCGGTAGAGGAACTCGCGGTCGCGCTGGCGGGGCCGCTCGTCAACGTCGTCATCGCGGCGCTGCTGGTTGCTGGGATCGCGCTCACCGGCGGCAGCCTCGCCCCGAGCCTGAATCTCTTCGACCCCGGCACGTTCGGGGCCAGCCTGCTCTGGATCAACGTGGCCCTCGTCCTCTTCAACCTCCTCCCGGCCTTCCCGATGGACGGCGGGCGCGTGCTCCGGGCGCTCCTCGCGATCCGCCTCCCGTACGTCCGCGCGACGCGCATCGCGGCAATCGTGGGCCAGGTGCTCGCCTTCGGGTTCGCCGCCTACGGCCTCTTTTCCGGCAACCTCTTTCTGCTCATCATCGCGTTCTTCGTGTTCGTCGGCGCGCAGCAGGAAGCCTCCGCGACGCGGATGCGGAGCAGCCTCCACGGCATCCCCGTCAGCCAGGCCATGCTGACCGAGTTCACGGTCCTCGGTCCGGGCGCGAGCGTGCGCGAGGCGGCCGAGAAGCTCATGGCCGGGAGCGAGCAGGAGTTCGCCGTGATGGGCGTGGACGGCCGCCTGATGGGTGTGCTCACCCGGACGAGCCTCGTCAAAGCCCTCTCGGAGACCGGACCCGAGACCCGCGTGACGGACGTGATGGAGCCCACCGGCCCTCCCGTAGACGCGCACGCGATGCTGGACAGAGCCCTTGAGCGGCTCGCGGAGCACCCGCTTCTGCCCGTCGAGCGCGGCGGGCGGCTCGTCGGCGTCCTCACGATGGAGAACGTGACCGAGCTCCTGATGCTCTCCGACGCCCTCGCGAAGCAGACGGGGCAGCGCGGCACCATCCGCCAGATGCTCGCCCCGAGAGGCCCCGCCTCGGCGCCCCCGTTGGGAGAGCCGCTTCGGTCCCGAGGCGGAGAGTCCCGTCCGCATGGGGGGAATCCCGAGACCTGGGCCTAGCCCGTCGGTGGGGGAAACATGAGGGGGCGCGGTGCGGTGCAACCGTGCCCTTCTCATTCCACCCCCCCTTCTATGGCAGACTCCGCCAACGGAACCGTCGACACCTCCATCGATCACACCGAGACGTGGCCCGATCTCGCGATTGGCCTCTGGGACAAGCTGACCGGACGCGGCGCCGAGATCGCCTACGAGTTCGAGAACATGGAAGTCCACGTTCCCAGCGGGGCAGGCCCCGATGCCTCCCACGCGAACTGGAGGCTCAACGGCACGCTTCGCATCCGCACGCGCGACGAGCGCCACGGCGGCGCGATCAGCTCCAACTAGCGCCCCCGCCGATCTTCCGGCTCCGAGGCCGCCAGCGCCCCGCCTGGCGGCCTCGCGTCGTTCCTGCTCCACCTCTCTGCCCGTGTCCCGCCGCCTCTCCATCGACGCCGATCTCGATCTGACCGTGGACGGTCACCCCATTCGCGTTCGCGGCACCGGGCGCGAGGTCATCGTGGACGTGGACCGCCCGCAGACGGCGTGGCGGCTGTTCCGTGCCCATCGCCCCGGCGCCGACGCCGTCCGCTCCGTCACCGATCTCCTTCGCGAGGCCGACGTGGACGTGAAGGTCCAGGTCGGCGGGCGTCCAGTGGGAACCGTCGGCGCGACGGCTGCCTCCGGCCGTCTCTCGCGCACCCTCGGCGTGCCCATCCAGATCGACCGGCCGCGCGTCCCGCGCACGGCGCTCTGGGCTGGCATCGCGATGCTCGCGTTGGGCGGGCTCGCGCTGGTGCTCCGCCGCCGCTGACCGCTCCCGCCTCGGTACCGAGGCGGATTCCAGCCCGTCACCGAGGCGGCCCCTCTTGCCATGACTGACGCCCGTCCCACCGTCGCCATCGCGGGCGCGACGGGGTTCGTCGGCACGGCGCTACGGCCCCGGCTGGCCGAGCGCTACCGCGTCGTCGGCCTCACGCGCTCGCCCCATCGTGCCGCCCGCCACGACCCGGACGATCCGGTCGAGTGGCGCCACTGCGACCTCTACTCGCTGCTCCAGTTGGAGCGGGCCATGGAGGGCGCGGACTACGCCATCTACCTCGTCCACTCCATGCTTCCGTCCTCGCGGCTGACGCAGGGGACGTTCGCGGATCTTGACCTCGTCCTCGCCGACAACTTCGCGCGGGCGGCCCGGCACAACGGGGTGCGGCAGATCGTGTACCTGAGCGGCCTCCTTCCCGAGGACACGGACGACCTCTCGCGGCACCTCCGCAGCCGATGGGAGGTGGAGCGAACCCTGGCCGGTCACGGCGTTCCCGTGACCACGCTCCGGGCCGGTCTGGTCGTTGGGCCCGGCGGCTCGTCCCTGGGGATCCTCGTCAATCTCGTGCGGCGCCTCCCCGCGATGGCACTCCCCGCCTGGACGGAGTCCGACACGCAGCCCATCGCGCTGGAGGACATGGTCCGCGCCGTGGAGACCGTGCTCGGTCATCCCGAGACCTACGACGGGCCGTTCGACGTGGGCGGGCCGGAGGTGATGAGCTACCGCGAGATGCTCCAGGCCACCTCGCGCGTGCTGGGCGTGGACCGGCGGATGCTCCCGCTGCCCGTCATCACGCCGAAGCTCTCCACGCTCTGGATCAGCCTCGTCACCGGCAGTCCGCAGGCGCTCGCCGGGCCGCTCGTCGCGAGCCTCCGGCACGACATGGTCGCCGAGCCCAACCCCTTGCAGGAGAGGCTGGAGCCCGAGGCGATGCCGTTCGTGGACGCTCTCAAGGCGTCCGTGAGCGAGGACGGTACCCTTCTGCCCGACCCTCGCCGCTCTCACCGAAAGTCGGACGATCGGACCATCCACAAGCAGCGTCTCGTCCGGTCTGTCCAGCGCTTCCGCCTGCCGCCCGGGCGTGACGCCGAGTGGGCCGGGACGGAGTACATGCGCTGGCTGGATGGCTTCGCGGGCAAGCTCATCCGCGTGCGCGTGTCCGAGGATGGGCAGACGGCCCGCTTCTTCGTGCGGCCCATGTGGAAGCCTGTCCTGGAGTTGACCCACTCGTCTGAGCGCAGCACCCCAGATCGTGCGCTGTTCTACGTCACGGGTGGCCTGCTTTACAACGGAGACGAGGCGAACCGCGCCCGCCTCGAGTTTCGGTCGGTGCTGGACCAGACGGTGCTACTCGCCGCCATTCACGACTTCGCGCCTCGGTTGCCGTGGTGGCTCTACCAGGCGACGCAGGCCGTGGCGCACTTGTTCGTGATGCAGCGGTTCGGGCACCACCTCGCCCGCCTCGGTACCGAGGCGGAGGCAGTTCCGGCGTCTGTGGTTGGTCCCGGCGTCGCCTGACGGTGTCGCGCACGATAGAGTCTGTGCCGTACTCTGGGAGGCGCCCGTACAACCAGGGTGTTTCCACGCTCCACGCTACGAACCATGCCTGATCTCCCGTATCACGTCGCGGCCAGTCTCGACGGCTTCATCGCCCGCGCTGACGGGTCTGTCGATGGCTTCTCATGGGACGACGCGGTCGTCTCCGACTTCTTCGCGGACCTCGGTCAGTTCGGAACGGTGCTGATGGGGAGGAAGACCTACGAGGTGGGACTGAAGGAGGGAAAGACGAGCCCGTACCCCTCGATGCGGCAGATGGTCTTCTCCCGCACGATGGAGGAGAGTCCAGACGAGGCGGTTGAGGTGGTCCGAGGAGACTTGCCCGAGATCGTCCGTGCTGTGAAGCAGGAGGCCGACGCGCCTGTCTGGCTCTGCGGTGGCGGGCACGTCGCCTCGGTGCTCCTCGATGCCGGGTTGGTTGACCGGGTGGTCGTGAAGCTGAATCCGGTCGTATTTGGCTCTGGCATCCCATTGTTTGGCCCTGGACTGGACCCAACCTCGTTGGAACTGACCGACACGAAAGCCTACGAGTGTGGCGTCCTGCTGCTGGACTACCGGGTCGCGGGCGCAGGCGTGTAGGAGTCGGATGGCTCCTGTGGCGCCCTGGGCACCACCTCGCCCGCCTCGGTACCGAGGCGGAGGCAGTTCCGGCGTAGGTCGGTGCGTTTGTCGCGCGAGGCGCCGCACATGAACGTAGACGCGCAGCGCGTCACCGAGGCAGAGCGTACAGCCTCGATCCGATAGGCAGACGCTTACGTCTGTACGCCAGAGTCGATGGAACGCCTTGGTGGCGACGGCCACTGGCGCACTGGAACACCGAGTCTGACAATGGCGCGCACGATACGGAGGGCGTCCATG